>CBDVDJ010000377.1:0-3968 GCA_965372695.1 uncultured bacterium | reverse complement strand
GGCATACAGTCCTTTGTCGAAAAACGCCCTCCGAAATGGAGCGACGAGTAACCGACCAGTGGAAGACACCAACAAGACCAACGGAATGTGGTAAGGAAATAACGCGGGATGATCGACCTCAACGGAAAGATCGCCGTCGTCACCGGCGCCGGGCGCGGGATCGGCGCCGGTATCGCGTCGGCTATGGCGCGCGTCGGCGCGACCGTCGCAATCGTCGACATCGACGGCGAGTCGGCGGCCGCCCAAGCCGCGGCCATCGAATCCGCCGGGGGGATCGCGTCCGCGCATGCGGGCGATGTACGCGACAAACGCTTTTTGGAAAACGTCGTCGCCGAGACGACGGCGGCCCACGGCGCCGTGGACATCCTCGTCA
This sequence comes from uncultured bacterium, assembly GCA_965372695.1. Classification (GTDB taxonomy): domain Bacteria; phylum Krumholzibacteriota; class Krumholzibacteriia; order WVZY01; family JAKEHA01; genus CBDUWU01. The sequence goes on along the minus strand of CBDVDJ010000377.1, from coordinate 3,595 downwards.
ATAACGCGGGCATTATCCGCGACAACCTCGTCGACAAGATCGGCGAAGACGACTGGGACCTCGTCCTCGACGTCAACCTCAAAGGGGCTTTCCTCTGCAGCCAGGCCGTTGTTCCCGGCATGAAGGAACGCGGGCGCGGGAAGATCGTCAACATCGTATCGGCCGTCTGGCTGGGCAACCCCGGCCAGAGCAACTACTCCGCCAGCAAAGGGGGGCTTGTGAGCCTCACCCGCACTCTGGCCCTCGAACTGGCGCGCTACAAAATCAACGTCAACGGCGTTTCTCCGGGATTCATCGACACGCCGCTCACACGGAGTCTTCCGGAAGAGGTGAGAGAACGGCGGATCCGGATGCAGCCGATCCGCGAAATGGGGACGGTCGACGACGTCGCCGGCGCCGTCTGTTATCTCGCCTCCGACCTCGCCCGGTTCGTCACCGGCCAGATCCTCCACGTAGACGGCGGCAAGAGCTGCGGCCGGCTCGCCCTGTAATCGCCGAAACCATTCCTCCTCCGCCCCGGCCGGGCGTTGCTATTCGCGAATATGAACCCTCCGGCGGCCCTCCCGATCCGCGGCGGGCGACCGGACGGGCGCCATCAGGCCTTTTTTCTCCGGCCGCCGGTGTTCGACGCCGGTCGGATCGGCACGGGTCCGCAGGAGATGCCGATAAACGCACCAAGGCTATAACATATTCTATTTAAATAGATTACGATATTTGATCCTCTCCGGTGCCGTCCGGCTGGATGGGGCGTGCCGCGCGCCGGGAGCGATTTTACTGTCAAATCTCCCTTACAGTGTCAGGCTGGCACGACAGGTGCGTTACCCTCCGCGCCAGCCGTCCCGCTCGCGGGACGCTTCGGGCCGTTTCGAGCGCCCGCGGAAGACCGGGGAGTCCGCGGGAGCGACCTGCTCAGCCCCCCCCAGGGTGGAGATATCATGAACGACGAATATTCCTTTACCGAGATGGAACTCGACGAGCCTTTCGCCGTCCTCGCAGCCCGTGGACGCCTCAACACCCGTTCCTTATGGGAACTTCATCTGCGGTGTGAAGCCCTGCACGGCCAGGGCTACTCCCGCATCGTGGTCGAGATGTCCGGCGTGACATTCATCTCTTCCAGCGGAGCGGGCAGGCTGGTCCGGATGACGTACGATTTTCTAGAGCGTGACGGTCTCTTCCAGATCGCGGCCGTTCCCGAAGTGGTCACCCGAGTCATCGACATGCTGAACAGCCGGCAGTTTCTCAACATCGCAGCCGACGTGGATGAAGCCAGAACGAGACTCGGAGCTTTGACGCCGTCGGAGTGAGCCTCGCAGCCCCTCCCCTCCCCTCGCCTCGCGTGAACCCGTTGACATTCCCGAGGTTATCGGATAGTATATCCGCTTTACGCCCCGCGCCTGATCCCCTCCTCACGTCGCGCGCCCGACTCCGAGGACCTTTTGACAGGAATATCGACACATGGATGAACTGAACGTTTTGATCACCCAGCCGTACGCACTGCTCGCCGTCATGATGCTCATTCCGGTTTTCCTCCTCAACCTGGAGCGATGGACCCACTGGAAGGTGTTCGAGTATCTGCCGCCCGTGATCTGGATATTCATTGTGCCGATCCTGCTGAGCAGCTTGCGCGTGATCCCGACGGAATCGCCCACTTACAACAGCTTCAAAGCCTTTGCCGTGCCGATGTTCATCATTCTCATGCTGCTCGACGTCGACCTCCGTGCGACGATGAAGGTGGCGCTTCGCAGCATGGCCGTGCTGGTCATCGGTTCGTTCGGCGTCGTGATCGGCGGAATTGTGTCCTTCGCCATGCTCAAGAGCAACCTGGACCCGGAGGCGTGGCGCGGTTTCGGCGCGCTGGCGGGCAGCTGGATCGGTGGAACGGGCAATCTGGCGGCGGTGGCCGAAGCGGTGGACACACCCCCGACGATGATGGGGCTTGTCGTAATTGCCGATACTTTCATATTCATCATCTACTTCCCGCTTCTGTTCGCGTGCAAGAAGTGGTCGGCGCAGTTCGCGCGCTGGACGGGTGTGACCCGGGAAGAGTCCGAACGGTTAGATCGCGCCGTGAGCGAGTTGAAGCCCAAGTCGACCGACGTCAAGTACCTCGACGTGCTGACCCTCTTCGGCGTCGGCTTCGCGTTGATCTGGGGTGTGCAGTGGGTCTCGCAGTTCCTGCCGGTGGTCGAAGGTGCGTTCAGCGCCAAGACGTGGCAGATCCTCATTCTCACCACCGTCGCGCTGGGGCTGGCGTCGACGCCGTTGAGAAAAATCCCCGGAACGGGCGCGCTGTCGATGGCGCTCGTCTATACTTATCTGTCCATGATCGGCGCGCAGGCGGACATCCGCGACGCGGCCAGTGCCCCCTATTTTCTGCTCGCCGGCCTGATCTGCATCATCCTCCACCTGGCGCTGGTTTTGCTGGCGGCCAAGATTTTCCGGACCGACGTCCACCTGACCGCCATCGCCAGTGTGGCGGCCATCGGAGGCGCCGCCTCGGCGCCGATCGTGGCGGCCTACCACAAGAAAGAGCTCGTACCGGTGTCGATCATCCTCGCCCTCGGCGGGTATGCGCTGGGCAACTACCTGGGCCTCCTCGCCGCTTACGGCTGCCGCTGGATGTTGTAGCGATTCTGTAACTTCCTGTATATTAATAGAATATAGAGTATTTTACTGTTGGGTGATTATTTTGTTTGACTACTTGTAACTTATCGCTAATAATAACCGTATATAGCCTGTAATCTGCTAATAGCACTGCCGGTGGGCGCCAGACACGGGGTTCGGAGACATGACGGACAACAGCAATATCGCCAACAAGAAATTCCAGAAAGAGCTCAATTCGGGGACGGTAGCGCTGGTCCTGCTCAGCGTGCTCGATCGGGCAGAGGAACCGATGTACGGTTACCAGATCGCCAAGCGGGTAGCGGTCACCGGCGAGGGCGTTCCGATGATGAAACAGGGGGCCATTTACCCGGTGTTGCGGTCGCTGGAGGGAAGCGGGCTCCTGGAGAGCCGGGTCGAGCCGTCGGTGTCCGGTCCACCGCGGCGGTACTACTCGATAACGACCGGCGGCCGGGAAACATTGCAGCGCTGGGCGGGTATCTGGGAGCGCACGAGGAATTTTGTCGACATGATCCTGAAAGGAACATCCGATGTTTGAGAGCATCGAAGAATACCTGGTACAACTGAAATCAGAGCTGGCCGGATGTGACCCGGCGACGATCCAGGACGCGCTTTCCGACGCGGAGGAATACCTCCGTTCGGCAATGGTACACGCCGCAGGCGACAAGCCCGGCGCCGGCGACGGCGAACTCGTCGCCGGCATTGTGGAAGACTATGGTGCACCCGCCGACATCGCCGCGGCGTACCGCGACATCGAGGTCCGCGTGCAGCCGGTGCTGGCGCCCCGGTCGATGCCCGTGGCGGCCGTCCCGGGGACAGCCGATGATCGTCCCCTGCTGGCGCGGTTTTTTGGCGTTCTCGTCGATCCGAGGGCCTACGCGGCGCTGTTTTACATGTTCTTTACGCTCATCCCGGGGAGTCTGTATTTCACATGGGCGACGGTGGGCCTCTCGCTGTCGTTCGGGCTGATCGT
>CBDVDJ010000376.1:0-3982 GCA_965372695.1 uncultured bacterium | reverse complement strand
GTCGTGAGCGACGTGGTGTCGTTGATCGAAAAGTGGCCCGAGTGGCGGGCTGTCTCTTCCCTGCCGCTGACATTCGCCGTGAACGAGCGGGTCGTGGACAGCCGGCACCCGCTGGGAGACGGCGATCGTCTGGCGCTGTTGACGCCGATACAGGGAGGCTGACGGATTGATCACCGACCGGCCCATTCGCCTTGAGGATCACATTGCCGCGCCGCCGGGTGACGGCGCCGTCGTGATATTCACCGGCATCGTTCGTGCCGACGAGAGGGACGGTCGCCGGGTGACACACATTCACTACGAGTGCTACGAGGAAATGGCGAAGCGCGAGTTGAAAGCGCTGGAAAAAGAGGTCCGTGCCGCCACCGGCGTTACCGGTATCCGCGTGCTGCACCGCGTTGGCGATGTGCCCGCCGGAGAGGTCGCGATGCTCGTCGTCGTTACGGCGGGTCATCGCGGCGAAGCGTACGAAGCCAGCCGGATGGTGGTGGAAGAAGTCAAACACCGCGTTCCAATATGGAAAAAGGAAGTTTACGACGATGGCGCCGCCGAGTGGCTCTGAAGATACGAACGAGACGATCCCCGTCTATATACTCGCCGGCGGTGAGAGCCGCCGCTACGGGAGCGACAAGGCGCGAGCCCTTCACCGCGATACTCTGCTCATTGTCGGCGTGGCGCTGGCGCTGGAAACTGTGGCCAGCCGCGTCACGGTCGTAGCGGCGACGGCCGGGGCCTACGATGACCTGGGTTTAAAAACGATCGGTGATGTGGTGCCGCAAAAGGGTCCACTGGGCGGACTGTTGACAGCTATCGAGGACTGCGGCGATTCCGGGTGGCTGTTTCTCGCGGCGTGCGACTGGGTCGGTGTTCGGGCGCAGTGGGTGAGAACGCTGCTCGACAACCGCACAAAAGAAAGCCGCGCCGTGGTCTTCAAAGACGATCGTTACCAGCCGCTCTTCGCCCTCTATCACACGTCGCTTCGCGATTCGGTGGCGGAGCTTGTCGGCGCCGGTCGCCTGGAAACACGAAACATCTTCGAACGGGCCGAAACGGTGACGCTCCCCACTCCCCCCGGATGGGATGACGCGATCAATATGAACCGCCCGCAGGGGCCGGTATAAGCCTCGCCCACCCGCACACCCGTCAGCGTATGTGCAGCTCTTTAGCGGTTCGCTTGACTTCATCGTTACCGGCGTTGAGTTTTTTCGCCGCCTTGACTTCCCGCTTCGCTCCCGTTTTATCTCCCTGTTTCGCGTAGATTTTTGCCAGTTGGCAGTGGGCCAGTGCCGGCTCCGGCCACCAGACATTGAGGCGCATGCCGATATATGTCTGGAAGCATCCGGCGGCACGATCGAGGTCGGTCCCCGCTTCGAAGTATGACAATCCCATGTTGTACAGTGCGCGGGCGTACCCCGGATCGACTTCGAGGCACCTCTCGTACCACTCGACGGCTTCTGTCCACCGTTTCCTGCCCCGGTAGAAGTCGGCCTTCCATCGGTACACGTACGCTTCGGCGGGCTGGCGCGCGATGGCCAGGTCGAGCATTTCCTGCGCTTTGTCGATGCGACCTTCGGCCGCATAGATGCGATGGAGGTCCCAGTACGGCTGGACGTCTTGAGCGTCCAGCGCGAGAAGCACTTCGAGGTTTTCACGCGCGCATCCTAAGTCCTGCCGCCGCTCGCAGAGACGCGCCATCTCGATGTAGCCGCGTTTGTCGCCCGGATGCGCCTCTATCACCTGGCGGATACGGGACTCGAGTGCGTCGTAATTCTCGTCGTAGAGGTATACTGTTTTCCACGCGTAGAACCCCTCGACGATGTCGATTTCTGCGATAACACCGGCGAGGCGCCGTGCCTCGTCCTTGTTGCCTCCGGCGATTCCGGGCGCCTGCATGTGGTACTCGATGAGCGACGTCCTCGACTCGATATTGACCGGATCCATCGTCGCCGCGTTTTCGTAGCGGCTCTTGGCCGACTTCGCGCGGGAAAACATTTTGATCTTACCCCCGTGCATCGCCTTGAGCCCCACCCCGTGCCCGTAGACCACGTAGAAGCGTGCGTCATCGGGGTCGAGTTCGATCGCTTTTTCGGCGTATTCCTCGATCCGGTCGAGGTCGTCCCACTGTCCCCCGCCGTTGTCCGCCTGCGCGTCGAAGCGGATCAGGTACAACAGGGCCAGCTGGTAGTACAGCTCCGGGTTGTCAGGATCGTGAGCGACGAGGTCGTCAAGAATCGCTTCGGCGTCGTCGAGCCAACCCTCTTCGATGAGTTCGGTGGCGTCGTCGAGGTCGCCGGCGGCGAGGAGGGGTCCCGGCGCCGACACCAGCAATGCCAGGCCGGCCAGAAGGACGATTCGGTGTCGATGCATCATGGTGCGGCCTTTCTTGAACCGGAGTGCCAGGAGTATGACGCTTATTTTGCCGGGCGATTCGGACGAATAAACCCGATGGCCCGGAGCGTGAGGGGCTTCAGATACCCGGGAAACAACGCGAAGCAAAGCAGTACGTAGGCAGCGACGAACAGAGTTTCCGCCGGCCAGGGCCATCCGAGTGAGCTTCCACCGACGGACAATCCCGAAACGGCGACGAGCAAGAGCCCCAGGCGGGCGATCTCGAACTTCGGGTCGAAATACCGGCGGCCGATGATCCATGAGAGCACGGCAAGGATCGCAAACGACGCGAGGGCCGTGGCCGCGGCGCCCATGATGCCGTATCGCGGAATGAGAACGAAATTGAGTCCGACGTTTACGACGGCGCCGGCGACGGTGATGACCGGCAGCATGATCGTTTTCTTGAAGTAGAACAAAGGGCTGATCATGAAGAAGTAGATGCCCTGGAAGAAATACGCGAGCAGGATCACGGGAACAACGGCGGCGGCATCGTAAAAGTCGGGGGCCGCCATCAGCCGGACGAGCTCGTCAGACCAGACGGCGCCGGCGATGCACAACGCGCCGAGACCGCTCATCCACAGGCAGAACATTCGCCGGATTTCGCGCGCCCGTCCGCCGGCCGGCTGATTCATCAGCTCGAAGTAGTTCGGGAGCCAGGCCCGGTTGACGGATATGACAACGACGCTCATCACGAGTCCGAACTTGTATCCCAGCGCATAGAGCCCGACGGCGGCCATGGGGAGGAACGCCTCGACGATCAGCTTGTCCACCGACGCCAGTACGGCTGTCGCGGTGGAGTGAATGGTGACCGGAAGCCCCATGGCGAGGACGTCGCGCAGATAGCGTCTGTTCAGCCGCCGGACGAAGTGAGAGGCGTACTTCCAGTAGAACGCGGCAAAGCTCACGACCTGTGCGATCAGCACTCCCTTGACCCCGCCCAGGGCCCCTTCCCCGAGAATGACGACAAAATAGATGACACTCACCACGGTAATCAGGAACTGCAGGAACAGTATCGTGGCTGATAACGTGTATTTCTTGGCCGCGATGTAGTAGTTGGCCACCAGCTGGTTGAACACGTGGAAGAACGCCGTCCAAATCGCGATAATCACGAACGGGTAAAACAGAACCTGGTCGCTTTCGATGATACGCTCGAAAAACCCCTCTCCGAATACGCAGAGGACGACGCAGACCAGCAGCGCGGTGGAGAATACCAGCACGTTGATCGTGAACAAGAGCCGCCCGACCTTGTCGCGGTCCTCGTTGAAGTCGTAATAGAACCGTGTCTGGGCCTGGAACATTCCCATCGAGAGAATCGCCGTCAAGATGGCGACGATGACGGCGACGATGCTCATTACGCCGTAGTCGTCCGGCGTGAGGTAGCGCGTATATACGGGGATAAGCAAAAACCCGCTGGCCTTGATCAGGACCGAGCCCAGCGTGTAGATCGAGGTGCCCTTGACGATGGATCGAAGCGAGTAGGCCATGTTAGTCCCAAGCTATACTTGCCCTTGCGGGCTTCTGTCAATCGGCATGAGGGCGCCGAAGGTCAATCTATGTAGCCCAGCGATTTGAGTCTCTTGATCTCGTCTTCGGTGAG
>CBDVDJ010000375.1:0-4024 GCA_965372695.1 uncultured bacterium | reverse complement strand
GCAGTTGATCCTCGACATGTTCGGCGGTTGGGAGGCCCAGATGGAAGAAGTCGACAAGACGCGCTACGAGGGCTACACGTATGTCTGGGAGCAGACAGAATACGACCCCATCACCCATCGAACCCAGTTCCAGATACATTTTAACTTCCAGGGCGGAGGCGGCCTCAAGGGCGCGTTCGAGTACAACTGGCGCCTGTGGACGATCCCGGAGGTGCGCGAACTCCTCGAGGAAGCCGGCTTCGGGAAAGTCGATGTGTATTGGGAGGGTATCGACGACGACACGGATGAGGGTAGCGGAGAGTTCGAACTCGTCACGGAAGCGGAAAACCAGCCGGGGTGGATCGCCATGCTCGTCGCGTCCGTTTGAGCTCCGTCTGAATCCCCCCCCCCGACACCTGTATGACAACCCCGACACCGGCCGGCCTGTGGCCGGCGTGTGGCCGGCCGGTGTGACGGGCTTCTGGCGTCCGCCGGTCAAATGGTGTTGATTTTTATGTTAACATACTGGATAATTTTTGAGTGCCCGGTGGCCGCCGGCCGTGTGGGCTGACGCCGGATCCGGGCATGGTTTTAACCTGGTGGTTGACCATGAACATCGTAGTTCTCGGTGCCGGGGCTGTGGGGAGCGTTCTGGGCGGGCTCCTCGCACTTCAGAAACACGATGTGCTCCTCGTTTGCAGGGGCCATCACGCCGGCCCGATTTCCGAAAACGGCGGCCTGCGCCTGAGGTCGGCCACGGGTGACTACTTTGCCACACTCCGGGCGTCGACGGGGCTGGACGAGGGGGACATCGGTGATGACACCGTCGTGTTCCTCACGGCCAAGTCCTACGACACAGCCGCCTGCGTAGAGCAACTGGCCGCGGTCGCCCCCGCCGGGATGAGTGTCGTGTGTTTCCAGAACGGGATTGCCAACGAGGATGTCGTCGCGGCACGATTCGAAAATATCTACGGTGGCGTTTGCCGGATGACCTGTTCGATGATCCAGGGGGGGCAGGCGTCTTTCCGCGGGTTCGGACGGGTATTGGTGGGGAAATACCCCAAAGGCAGCGACGCGCTGTCCAAGAAGCTGACAAAGGCGTTCGTGGAGACAGGCTGCAACGCCTGCGCCTCGCGCAACATTGCGGCGGACAAGTGGCTCAAACTGGCCGTAAACACGCAGAGCACGGTGCACGCGATCACCGATCCGCGCGACCACGAAGCCAACGAATTTTTCGAACTCAAGGTCTCGATTCTCGAAGAGGCCAAAAAGGTTCTCAAAGCGCACAAGGTAAAGCCGCGCTCGTGCGACGGCAAGGATATGACGATCGACGAAATTATCATGGATTTGCGCCGGCCCCGGGCTCCGCGGCCTTCCCCCGGCATGAAAGTCAACAATTCGACGTGGCAGAATCTCTACCTCAAACGGGACCAGATCGAGAATGGTTTCTTCCACGGTCCCTTGATCGAACTGGGCCGGCAGTACGGTATCGCCGTACCGTGCAATGAAGTGGCGATGGAACTGGTCGAGAAATGCCATCGCGAACAGCTCGGGCCGGAAGCGCTTCGCTTGAGCGACATCCTCGAAGCGATCGACGAGAGGATTCAGTCGCAGTGAAACCCCTCATATACACCGTGGCGCTGCTGGCGGTTCTGGTCGCGTGCGTGATCGTCCTGCGCTCCATCGACGGCGAGCAACGGCCGGCGATACCGGCGATACCGGCGATACGTACCGCGCCGATGGTCGAGAGCGAGCCGCCGCTCGAGTCGGGATTCGACACGGACAGTTTCGAAGACTCCGACGCCACGGAGCTCTACGCGGCCGGGGCGGAGTTGTTCAGCCTCTGGCACGTACGCGAGGCGACGGGGTTGTTCGAGCGGGCCGTGGCCGCGGATTCATCCTGGTACGGCGCCTGGGTCAGGCTGGTCGAGTGTTATGCCCACCCCCTCGTGGCCCGCGAGGACGCCGCCGTCGCCGCCCTGCGGACCGCGCGGGAAACGCACGTCAGCGACGCGGATACGACGTTTCTCGCCGGAATCGAACAGCTGTTCGTGGTGCGCGATCCCGGCGCCGCGGTGGAACTGCTCGAACGGGCGGTACATACGGAAGTCAGCCACGAGGACGCCGGCTATTATTACGCGCTGGCGCTGATGCAGTCGGGGCGCGTCGAGGACGCGGCCGACCGGGTGGAGGACCTGGTCCTGCGCGACGAGACGGTCGGCCGGGTCGTCGAACTCGACGTCCGTTGCCGGGTTGAGGCCGGTGATCTGGGAGCGGCGGGAGACCAGGCGAGGGAACTGGCCCGCATGTACGCCGAGGAGCCGTTCCCTTACGTTCTCCTCGCCATGGTGGAGGAAATGGCGGGCAGGCACGCCGCTGCCGTCGAATTCTGCAACAACGCCCTCGTCCTGGATTCGAAGTACATTCCGGCGATTCTGGCCCGCGCCAACCTTTACGCCTCGGGGGGGCAGTTCGAAGCGGCGCGGGTGAGTTTCGAGAAGCTGCTGATGTTCGAAGACCCGGTCCTCCGCTCGCTGGGTCACGAGGGGATCGGTTTCGTGGATCTGCTCTCGGGGCGATTCAACCGCGGCCTGGAAGAGCTGGACGAAGCAATCAGGGCCGCCATGCTCGCCGGCGCCGTTCGCCGCGGGCTGGCGATCTCCGCCCGGCTGGTAGGGCACCTGTGCGAACTGGGACAGGGCGACGAAGCGGCGGCGGTAATCGACCGCTGGGTGACGGGCTTCGGCGACATTCCGGTCGGTCTGGCGGGGTACCGGGTCAGCATCCTGGAAGGCGACATGAAAGCGGTGAATAACGTGTTGGCCAAAATCCAGTCGTCGAAGACGTGGTCGGAGTGGATGAGCATGATGGGGATGGACTATGTCGAGCTCGTTGCGCTGGCCCACATTCGTGCTGAGGAATACGGCGCGGCGCTGGCAATCCTCTCGGCGGCGGGGCAAGGGATCCACCCGGGCACCCGGGATTTCCTGGGGGGATACGCGGCCTTCCAGAGCGGCGGGGCAGAGATGGCGTCGGAAGCGTTTGCCGCGGTAGGCCGCCGTTTCTACACGGTGGAGTTTCCATACCACGGTGACCCGGTCCGTTTCGTCCGGTCGTTGTACTACCTGGGTGACGCAAATCTGGCCAGCGGCAACGAGGCGGAAGCGGTGGTGTATTACGGGCGGTTTCTCGACTACTGGGGTGACGCGGACTGGGACGTTCAGGCCGTCGCGCGCGCCCGCCAGAAACTGGAAAGCTTCACTTCGACTGCGCCCTCCCCGGATTGATCGCCGTTGTTCCAGGACAGAAAAGCCGGTCGAATCCTGCACCCCGGGTGGTATCAGGGGAGCGGCGAGAGTTCGAACCGGATCGTATAGCGGCCCTCCCTGGTGACGGACATTCCCGACGCCCGGGGGCGGACGAAGTGGAGTGATTCGCCGATGCGAAGCTCTCCCTCGGCGGGCAGCCCCGCTTCGCGGTCGATGACCAGTGTGCCTCCCACGCGAAAGCGATCGCGGACAATCATCACCTCTTCACCATTCGGCATCACCGTTGTGTGGTTCTCGATCGTCGTGTCCGCGGCCACCGTGACCGTCGCTGTCGCCGCGGTGATTTCCACCGTCCTGTAATACCACTCGATCTCGGGGTGAAAGCCCGTCGACGAGAAAGAGGGCACGGACCGCATCTCGTACCACTTCTCTCCGGCAGCCGGCACACGGTTGAGGAAGGCCGCCAGCGTGACCGGTGCGTTGATCCGCTTGTATTCTCCGCTTCGGCACTTGTCGTTCGCGTGGTTGATGACGGACGGCGTTCCCGCGTCCGTCAACGCCACCCACAGCGCTGGTCCGTCGAACAGGCACGACAGCATGGCGGCGTACTCGGGGTCGTTGGGGTCGATCGCACTGCCCCCGCCGGGGGCCGAGTAGTACATCGTGTCGGCCGACATGAACGTGTTGAATACGTACGGGCTCTTGCTCTGGTACCGGATCGAGTCGGCGAAAAACGTTATCGCTTCGACCCCCTCGCGCCGGACGACCCGGCCGAA
>CBDVDJ010000374.1:0-4029 GCA_965372695.1 uncultured bacterium | reverse complement strand
GTCCCGGATGGGCGGACCGGATACGGGCACCAAGGTCGGGGTGTACATGTCGTTCGACAACTCGGAGAAGAACCATCTGGGGATGCCGTTGCCCAGGGGCGTGGTGAGGATGTACAAGAAGGACATGGACGGTGCACTCCAGTTTGTCGGTGAGGACCGGATCGACCACACACCCGAAGATGAACGGATCCGCCTGCGGATGGGCAACGCATTCGACATCGTCGCCGAGCGGGTGCAGACGGACTACAAGGTACTGGCGAGCGGTCACCTGTACGAGTCGTCGTACAAGGTCACGATCCGCAACCACAAGGACGAGGACGTGATGGTCCAGGTCGTGGAACAGATGGTGGGTGACTGGGAAGTTCTGGACAAGTCGCACGAGTTCGAAAAGGAGTCGTCGCACCGGATCCGGTTCGATGTCCCGGTCGAGAGCAAGGGGTCCGTTGAACTGACCTATACCGTCCGCGTGAAGTACTAGGGGCTTGCCGGCGCCTCCAGGGGGCGGGATCGGTGTGGTAAATCGACTGTCAAAATGTGTTTACAAGGACGGGTGGATCGCGATAGGATTCTCCAGTAATTTCACCTCTACCCTGTATTCACAAATTTGGGCGCATTCAACACATTCGTAAACCAGAACGTCGGCGCACTGGTGCTGATCGTGGCTTTTGTCGCGCTGGCCGCCTTTGTACTCGGCGTTCTCGCGTTCTTCAAGCTCCAGACCCTCTCCAGGCCGTTCGCCTGGCTGTCAAGCCAGTGGGACGGAGAGATCGATTCGCTGCCGGCACTTCTCCAGACCGTCGAAAAAAACGCACTCGACATCGCCCGGGTCCGGAGCGCCGTCGATGAAATCGTCGTCGAGTCGCGGACTCACTACAAACGCACCGGGCTGGTTCGATACGACGCTTTCGACGGCATCGCCGGACAGCAGAGCTACTCGCTGTGTCTCCTCGACGAGGAACGCAACGGATTCGTGCTGACCACACTCGTCGGGGCCAATTTCAGCCGCGGATATGTCGTCGAGATCTCCGGAGGCGATCCCTCCCGCAAGCTCGGCGAGGAGGAGGCGCGGGCGCTCCAGATGGCTGTCAGCCAGCAGGCGGTGTCCTGACCCCCCCCGGGGGGGCTCAGATCCGGATCTCCCGCCAGTGGCCCGCCCTCAGTCGCGCGAACATCAGGACGCCGACAACGATGATGTAGAGTGTCGCCCCCGCCCACGCGCCCACGACTCCCCTGTCCAGGACCGTGCCGAATATGTAGGCCAGCGGCAGGAAGAGGAGCCAGGCGGCTCCCACGACGATCAGCATCGGGGCCCTCGTGTCGCCGGCGCCCCGAAGCGCCCCGTCAGAGATGAACTGGACGGCGTCGAACGCCTGGAACAGCGCCGCCCAGTACAGGACGAGCCTACCCATCTCCACGACCTCGGGATCGCTGCTGAAGATCTTCACCAGTTGCACCGGAATCGTCAGGCAGAGAACGCCGATGAAGCCCGCGTACATCAGGCCCATCTTCAGAGTCGTGTAGGCGCTCTTGAGCGCGAGCGCAGGGTGGCCCGCGCCGATGTACTGTCCCACCAGTGTTGTGGCCGCGACCGCAAAACCCTGGCAGGGCATGAACGACAGCGCGAGGATCTGGATGGCGATCTGGTTGACGGCCAGCGGCCCCGTTCCCATCCGGCCAATGTAGGCCGAGAATACGAGGAAGCTGCCCATATCGAGAAAGAAGTGCACGGCGATCGGCAGTCCGACGCGGAACAGTCGCACCAGCTCGGCGGGTTGCGGTCGTTTCTGGAGGAGAACGCCGTATCGCGTCCGCATCGTTCGGGTAAACGTCAGCGCAAAGAAAAGCACCGCGGCAACAACGTTGGCTGCCGTCGTCGCCCACGCGGCGCCCTCGACGCCGAGCTCGGGAAACGGGCCCTTGCCGTAGATGAGGAAGTAGTCGCCGACCACATTGACGAGGTGGGCGATGACGAGCACCTTCAGGGGGGTCCGCGTATCGCCGATGCCCCGGTAAAAGTGCGAATACGTGTAGTAGATCAGGAAGAACGGCGCGCTGAGCATCCGGATCTGGATGTAAGCCAGCGACAACGGCCGCACCGGTTCATCCGGACGCAACAGCTCGACGATCTGGGGCGCAAACGCCCTGACGACGAACAGCACGAGCGAAGCGGCGATCGATACGTACAGGCCCTGCCAGAGATACATCCCGCACTTGCGGTACCTGCCGGCGCCGTAGCTCTGGGCGACGAAGGTGTTCACCGCACTGGTCAGCCCGATGAAGAACGCGTACAGCGTGAAGACGAAGATCCCGCCCAGGCCGACTGCGGCCAGCTCCGTCTTGCCGACGTGTCCCACCATCGCCGAATCCACCGTCCACATGACCGTCTGCGAGATCATGGTGAGTATGGCCGGGTAGGCGAGAAGCCAGACGTGCCGGTATGACCCCGCGGATCGTGGATCGATCGAAGCCCCGTTGACTATGCTTTCGGTTTCCGGTGCCAAGGAGTGTGTCGGCAGGGGATCAGTCCTGGTCCGATTCCTCATTCCGTTTGCGGCTGTAATTTTCGAGGATTCGTTTTTCCGTCGTCGTCAGATTCTCGTAACCTTTGGCGGAAATCTTGTCGAGAATCGAATCGATGTTGTCGCTGTTCCGGTCTTCGCGGCGGTTCTGCCGTTCTCGGACGGTCGTCTTCCACTTACGCTTTACATTCGTCGAAAACCGGAGCCGTTGTTTGAGCTCGTTGCGGAAAAAGAGTAGTCCGGTCAGGGCGCCGCCGAGGTGCGCAAAATGGGCGACGCCATCGCTTCCCCACAGCCCCATGAGCAGATCGAATACCATGAAGCCGGCGACGAGGTACTTGATCTTGATCGGAAATATAAACATGAACAGCACGACCTGGTTCGGATACAGGAGGGCAAACGCCATCATGATCCCGTACGTCGCGCCGCTCGCTCCGATCACGGCGGTGTTGTAACTGATCAGCATGTGGAGCAGGCCCGCGCCGACGCCGCACGCGAGGTAGTACTTGAGGAACCGGTTTCCCCCCCACGTCATTTCCAGGGTAGTGCCGAGGAAAAAGAGCACGACCATGTTGAACAGAAGATGGAATACGCTCCCGTGGAGGAACATGTACGAAACGATTTTCCAGAGATAAAAGTTCTCCACCACGGCCCGTGGCTGGAGAGCGAAGAGCTGGTCGAAATAAGGCCGGAAGAGCTGCTGCAGGATGAACACCGCCACGTTGGCGATGATCAGCTTGCCGACCACCGTGCCGGCGAAAGACCGTCCCCACCGGGGACGTTGAAATTGGCTATAGTAGTGCGTTGGTGTCATCTGGTCTGATCTCCTGCAGTCTAACATAAACAATCATGGCAGGTTACCGCAACGGTTTCTTCGTGGCGTCTCGTCGCTGCGCCACATTCCCGATGGGCCGGGATTGACTGAAACATTTGCGGGGGTATCGGCGTCATAGGTAGAAAGGTGTCTAAGCGAACGTATCTTAATGACTTGAAACAAATGTGCCGGCTGTCCGTAAGCACATTGTAGCCCCGGCGCCGGGGGGGAGCCGGGGTGCCGATCATCCTCCAACTCGAAGACCTCAGGGAGTTAAAATGGCACTCAAGAGAAAGAAAGCCACGCTGGTTATTATTGCGATTGTTGCTGTATTTGCTTTGGCAGCAGCTGGTTATGTAGCAAAGGACCGCCTGGCTTCCAGCGATACGGCTGACGCCGCCGACAGCACCGCGGCGGGCGACTCGGCCGCCGTCGCGTCGGGGGACAAGGGCGGAGACGAGGACAAAGAGGGCGAGAAGGAAACGCCGCCCGTGCCGGTAGAGGTGGCGCTGGTCGAACGGCGGGAGATCTCGTCGTATTACGTGACGACGGCGACGCTCGAACCGGAGAGAAAGGTCGATATTCTGGCGAAGGTCTCGGACGAAGTCGAGGAGATACGCGTCGAGGAAGGCGACCTCGTCAAGAAGGGGCAGCTGCTCTGCCGCCTCGACGACGAGGAACAGCGGGTGGCGCTCG
>CBDVDJ010000373.1:0-4033 GCA_965372695.1 uncultured bacterium | reverse complement strand
AGGTCTGGCTGCAGCTGCCGCCCTGTCCCGGAACCGTCTGCGGCGTCCAGCGCAGGATATTGTGCGGGGACGCGTACTTCCACGTCGGTTCGTCGAGATATCCGGGCAGGTCGAGACCCCAGTCGGAGTACGTACCCGGGTCGATCGGCAGGTGGCGAACGACCGAGAAATCATATTCCGTCCGGTTGGGATTCGAGTTCTTCCCGATCTTGAACTGGACCACGCTCGGATCGATATCGAAACCCGGAGTTCCCAGGTTGTGGCAGTTGGTGCAGTTCTTGTAAGGCTGCGAGTGGCACACCTGGCACTGGAGGCGGCGTGACTCCGCCTCGGCTCCGGCGCCCGTGTGCACTCTGTGGTACATGTTGTTCGCCATCGGCGAGTGGCAGTCCTCGCAGCGCGGCATCGTCGCCACTTCGTAGCGGCTCTTGTAATGATCGCCCTGGTACATGCCGTCGCCGTGGATCTCCTGCGCGGTGTGGCACATTTCGCACGTGTTTCCGGCCGAGCGGTGGACGTCGGGCAAATTACCATCGACTTCGCCCTTGAAATCGGTGCCGACCCGGCTGCCGTGGCAGGCGGTACACTGTTCGTTCATGTCCGGCGATTTGCGGAAGCGGTGCGAATAGTACGATCCGATCTTCGGAAACCCGCCGCCCACGCTGTTGGGCCGGCTGATGTGGCACTGACCACACGTCGTGTGGCAACCGCCGCACTTCATGTCGAAGTTGGCCTCGACTCCCGATCCCTCGAACGTGCAGCGTCCGCGCGTCTCGATCGCTGTTTTCTCGCCCCACAGGTTGGTGTGCAGGCTGTTCGCCGTCGCCAGCGCGATTTCCTTGTGGCACGCGTCGCAAGCGCCCTCGGCACTCGGATCGGCCACCATGCCGTCGTGGGCTTCTTCCATGGTTTTGAAGGTGTCGTCGTCCTGACCGCCGTGGCAGAACTGGCAGGAAAACTGTCCGTGGACGCTGCCCAGGAACGTGTCACCGTTGTTACCGGTGATGATTACCTTTTCCCAAGCTTCCAGCTCGGGTACCTCGCCGCCTCAGCCATCGCCGGTAGCCGCCGCCGGCACCATACTGGCGCCGCCGCCGCTACCGAGCGCGGTCTTGAGGTCGCTCTCACTCGAGTGACACCCGAGACAGGTGTTCTGGGCGACGACGGGGGGATTGTCACCGTCTCCCGGGTCATCGCCGCCGACCGGATCGCCGACGTTCTCGGTGCACCCCCACACGACGAGCAACGGCAGCAATACCAGCGCGCCGATTGAGATGAGTTGCTTCATGTGTGTCTCCCGTGTTAGCGCCGCGCGTCGTGCGGCTCCGTTTAAGCCTGCAAACCCCTGGCAAATATCGGAACGTTGTTACAGACAACATCGCCCGCGTTGAACTTGAACTCGGTAATCTTCGGCCAGACGCCGGCCGACAACGCGCAGTCGACGACCATGCCCACGAAGCAGCGGCCCGTGATGTACGGATCGACTTCACGGATTTCGCCGGCGCTCATGCGCGCTTCGAGTTCCCCGGCGAGGAACTTGATGTATGGAAGCCGGAACTCCTTGAAAAGCACCGCCGCCCCCGGCCCGACCTCGAGACTGTTGTTGAACATCAGGCGCAGCAGCTGCGGGTCAGACTCGATGTAGCTCAGGATGTGCTCCGCGATGGTGGTCAGAACGGCCTCGATGTCACCCTCCCGGTGCGCCTGCAGGTAGCCGGAGATGTCGTGCTCCGCCGCCTTGAACTCGATCACCGACTGGTAGAGCTGGACCTTGTTGTCATAGTGGCGGTAAATCGCCGCCTCGCTGATCCCGCAGGCCGTCGCGATCCTCCGGATCGACGTGCCCTCGTATCCCTTCCGGGAAAACAGCTGGGTCGCTTCCGTCAGAATCTGATCGCGTCGTTTGATGGGCTTGCCGGCCGGTTTCAAGGGTTAACTCCCTGTTCGAGGTTAGCTAACGTTCACTTACAAGAAAATGTAGCATATGTGAAAATTATAACAAGCCTTTTTCATCTTTATTTTGTTTATTAACATGAGCATACAGGAATATATCTACGTGGCAATATTGGAATAAGGATTGATTCACATATGGTTACTCCCGCTTTTACGGCCGGCGACGGGGTTGCCAGAGGACGATAATTAGTAGAATTTTTTTACCGGAAGCAGCGACCCTCTCACGATCACGTGGTGGTGCCGGGGCGAGGGCTTCCGGGTTGGATTCGGAGAGGTGACGGGCATGAACTCCCCGCCCGCGACTTGCAGGTCAGCCGCGGCGGCGGTCCGGGCCGGCACGAAACAGCCGCAGCAGGATCGCTCCGCACAATCCGCCGAACCCCGCCAGCATGATGTCAGTGATGTCGATGTAGCGGCCGATGCAGACGGCCTGGGAGAGTTCCGTCATCGTGGCGAATCCCGCACTCGCCACACCCGCCACCAGCGCCAGTCTCATGCGAGGAATTTCCGGGCGCAGCTCCAGGATCAGCAGCGACAACAACAGCCCGAAGGGCACGAACAGCCCCGTCTCCTTGACGATGTCGATCGCGCTCGACAGGCTCCTCGTCGCGACGTGTTCGCGAAACGGAACCAGGTTGCTCTCGTGGAGAATCTTCAGAGCGACAGTCTTCGGGTCGGTTTCAAATCTGAACGGCGACCACGCGAAAAACACGATGACCAGCGCGTAACCCATGAGCGCTACCGCCAGCGGACGCCAGCTCGCTCCCCGCTCTTCCCTCTCCGCCACCGCTTCGACGTCCTGCAGACCGAGCCACACCTTGACCAGCGCCCAGCCGGCCAGCCCCGCTACGATGGCCATGGGGATCATCACGATATCCGACGTTCGCGACAGGATGAACACCTGCGCCAGTTCGCAGATCAGCACGACCCATACGCACGTGAACACGGCGGTGAATGCGCTGAGGCGTCCGCGGATTCCGTTGACAAACGCCGTCAGCGCCCCGATCGGCACCAGCCCGAGGAACTCGAGCGAGAGCTTCAGACCTGTGTCCTGCCATAGCGACACCGTGTAAAGCGGATCGAGGATGATCCTGACGTTGCCGACGTCGTCCGGAAAGAGCTGGCCGTAGATCCTGGCGAGGCTCACCGACACGTCGAAGGGCAATAGCGCGATCAGCATGTAAATGCAGACGTAGATGAACCGGAAAGCGGCGATCGACTGCGTCTTCGTGTCCTGCACTTCGTCGGGGTCGAAGCCGAGAAACACGACGGGATTGAGCTTGTAGAATCGCACCGCCGCCACCACCAGCCAGAAGCCGATCAGATACCCCGCGGAATTGGTGACGATATCGACGAGGTCGGGTGTGCGGCCGATGAACTTCTGCCCCACTTCCATCGTGAGGCTGACCGCAGTACCGAACAGGATCCACGGGCTGAGGAATCTCATTTTTCGTCTCGACAGGGCCAGGCCGAGGAAGACACCCAGGGGGACGTAGAGCAGCACGTTGGTCGTGATGTCGCGCAGGGTGTGGATACGAAGAACCTGGGCGAGGTTCCCGAATCCCCGGAAGTACTTGACCTCGCCACCGTAGCCCTTTTCCGTGGGCGTCCAGCTCGCGTATATAATGAAAAAGATGAACAGGACGGTAAGTCCGACGAACACCCATTTTACGAGACGATCCGAGTTCATACCATCCCCTGATTGTGGTACCCCAAATGCGCAGGTACATGCTACCCGCTGAAGCGCGTTCGCGCCAGCATCAAAATCGGGCGTCAATCTCGTTTACGAGACCACCCGCTCGTTGTAAGATCGAGTCTCCCGATCCCATCGACCACACCCATCCGGGAGGTATCCCGTTGAACCGACTTACAGCGACAGCACTCGCCGTTGCCGCCGTCCTCGCAGCCGCGGGCGCCGGCGACGTAAACGCGTGTACGAGCATTCTGGCCAGCAGGGGGGCGACGGAGGACGGCTCCGTCATCATCACTTACTCGTGCGACGGCGAGTTCCACCCCCGACTCCGCTACGTCCCCGCCGAAGACCACGAACCCGGCTCGATCCACGAGATCATGCACTGGG
>CBDVDJ010000372.1:0-4050 GCA_965372695.1 uncultured bacterium | reverse complement strand
CTGGGGATCTCGTCGCAACGCCTGCGGGAGTTGTTCGAGGACGAAACGAGGCCGCTATTCAACCGTATTCACCAGGCGCGCTATCCGCCGGCGTCGACGTTCAAGGTCATCGTTACCTACGCGATTCTTCGTAACCGGCTCGTCGACCCGGGCGAGGCCCTCGTTTACTGCACCGGCGCGTACCGGTTCGGCAACAGGATTTTTCACTGCTGGAAACCCGAAGGTCACGGGGCGATGAATCTGTACACGGCGCTCGTCCAGTCGTGCGACGTGTATTTCTACAAGGTCGCCGAAATTATGGACGTCGATGTTCTGGCCGATGCGGCGATAGCGTTCGGCCTGGACGAGAAGACGGGTATCGACCTGCCCGGTGAGTTGCCGGGACTGGTGCCGACGCGCGCTTACTACGATAAACGGATGGGAATAGGGCGGTGGACGCAGGGCCACGTGCTCAACAATATCATCGGCCAGGGCGAGTATCTGGTCAACACGCTGCACATCCTTCGCATGAGCGCGGCCGTTGCCAACGGCGGGTTCCTGGTTCGCCCGCACATCGTTCATGCGATTGGAGACGAAGCGCCCGTGTCGTACCCCAGGAAAAAGATCCCGGGACTCGACGGATCCATCCTCGAGTTCGCACGCAGGGGGATGGAGGGCGTGATCAGCGACGATGACGGTACGGCGCACTGGACGCGCCTCGACTGGCTCTCGTCGGCCGGCAAGACGGGGACGGCGCAGAACCCGCACGGAGACCACCACGCGTGGTTCACGGCGTATGCCCCCGCGGAAGACCCGGAGATCGCCGTCGTGATCATCATCGAGCACGGGGGGCACGGCGGAGACGTCTCGGCTCCTATAGTCCGTGATATTTTCGCCGAATATTTCGGCGCCCGGTTTGCCCGTGGTACCAGCAGCGGGGAAGCGCCAGAGGGAGAAACACCATGACGGGCAGTCGGGATTTCGACTGGATCACTCTGCTCACCGCTGTGATTCTCTGCATTGTCGGCGTGTCGATGATCTATTCGGTGTTCCAGCCGACGGAAACGGGCGGCAACGTGGTGGATGCGGATTACTTCTACTTCAAGCGGCAGATGTTGTGGATGGTGTTTGCCATGGTCGCGATGTTCGTCGGCATCGCTCTGCCGTTTCGCGTTTACGAGACGCTCGCCCCGATACTGTACGCGTTGTGTATCATACTGCTGATAGCCGTGTTGGTCCTGCCCGGCTCCACGGGGACCGAACGGTGGCTCGTCCTCGGACCGATCCGTCTGCAGCCGTCGGAGTTTACGAAGATCGCCGTGCTGTTCCTCTGGGCCCGTCTCCTGTCGGGGCATCGCGGCGACCCGAAGCATTTCAAATCAGTGCTGAGCGTCCTCGCCGTGTTTCTCATTCCTTTTCTGCTCGTGCTGAAACAGCCGGATCTGGGGACGGCGATCGTCTTTTTCGCCCTCCTTCTGCCGGTGTTGTACTGGCGGGGTGTCAAAGGCATCCACATACTTTATATTATTACGCCTCTGGTTACGGCGTTTCTCGTCGTGTACGGTGACTACCAGCACGAGTTATCCGGCGCTACGGCCTCGGGTGAAGGTGGAGGCTCGGCGTGGCCGATAGGTGTCTTCATCGTTTTCATCTTCGTGGTAGCGTACCTGCGGAGATCCCACATCGCGGAGAGCGTTGCGCTGGTTGTGGCCAACCTCGGGGTTGCCCTGGTTACGCCGTTGTTGTGGGGGGACCTCAAGCCGTACCAGCAGAAACGGATCATTTTCTTCCTGGAGCCGGGACGTGATCACCTGGGGTCGGGCTGGCAGGTGATCCAGTCGAAGATCGCCATCGGGTCGGGTGGCCTGGGGGGCAAGGGGTATCTGGCGGGCACGCAAAAAGCTCTGGAGTTCTTGCCGGCCAAGCATACGGACTTTATCTTTTCAGTGCTGGGAGAGGAACTCGGGTTCGTGGGAGCGGCGGTCGTGCTATTCTTGTTCGCCGTGTTGATCGTGCGGGCCCTGGGGATCGCTCAAAAGTGCAAGAGCCAGTTTGCGAGCACGGTGTGCGTGGGCATAGCGTCGTACTTTTTTCTGCAGGTGCTGGTGAACGTGGGCATGACGATGGGGATGGCGCCGGTGACGGGCATACCGCTGCCGTTCATCAGCTACGGCGGTAGTTCACTGGTGGCGAGCTGCTTCCTGATCGGGTTTCTGCTGAACTGCTCGGCGCGCTGGTCCGAGTACTAGAGCTGTCTGAAGTTGACCGCGGCGGCGGGTTCCAGCGACGGGGCTTCGAATAGAAAGAGGGATCATGCATCCGACATTGATCGACGCGGGCTGGTTCCAGGTCCGTTCGTACGGTTTCATGCTGGCGGCGAGCTTTCTCGCCGGTATTTATCTGGCCTCCTGGAGGGCGAGACGCCGGGGCGTCAAGCCGCAGTACATGCTCGACCTCAGCGTCTACATCATCATCGCCGCCGTCGTCGGATCGCGTCTGTTCTACGTGCTGTTCCACCTCGGTGATTACGCCAACCCGCTCCGCATCTTCGCCCTGTGGGAAGGCGGCGCCACATTTTACGGCGGTCTTATTCTCGCGATCGCCGTGTCGGTGTGGTTCACCCGGCGCAAAAACCTGGCGTTTCTCGGAGTTGCCGATATCATGGCGCCGTCGATTGCGCTCGGAATGGCGTTCACCCGCATCGGCTGTTTTCTCAGCGGGTGTTGCTACGGCAGACCCACCGAAATGCCCTGGGGAGTGCTCTTTCCCCCGTCGTGTCCCGCCGGGGAATCGGCCGCCGACGCGGCGTTCTCGCTCGGCGTCGATTTCGTCCACCTCCACCCAACGCAAGTCTACTCGTCACTCTACGGATTTGTGATATTCGCCGTGCTGCTCCTCGTCGAGGGCCGGATGCGGCGCCAGGGGGCGCTGTTCGGCCTGCTCCTCGTTCTTGCCGGAATCGCGCGTTTCACCGTCGATTTCTTCCGATTCTACGAGGATAACGCGCGCACCCTGGCCGGATTCACCGTCAGCCAGATCACCGCCGTCGGTCTATTAGCTATCGGCGTCTATCTGATCGTGCGCAAGTCAACGCCCGCAAAGAAAATCGCCAGACGCTGAATCGATCGCCGCGCCCGGGGGGGGAGGGGAAAGTGAGAGGGAGGACGACGGGAGCTGCCGCGTTGCGGGTTGCGCGCCTGGCGGGCTGCGCGTTGCAGGATGCGTTGCGAGGGGTCGTCGACTTCGCCGTGCCCGACGTCTGTGGCTTGTGCGGCGCGCCCACCGGGGCTGTGCCCCGACTCCACGGTCTCCCGGCCCCGGTCAGGTGCCTCGCCACTCCAGCGACCGTGACGGTCTTCGGCTGTCTCACCGTGATCAATCACCCTTTCTGCTGGCGCTGTCTGTCCCGGTTCGAAGCCCGTCGGGGCGGGTGCGGGTCGATACCCGGGACGGCGGGAGCGCCGATCGACTTCGAAACGATTGCGCCCTTCACGATGAACGACGCCTCCCTCGGTCTGGTCCACCTCATCAAATTCGCTGGACGCACCTCGCTGGCGCCGATGGCGGCCGCCGCCATGGCACAGGCCCTCGGCCGCCGCGGGCCGGCGGGCGAGGGGCCGGTCCTCGTTCCGGTTCCCATGCATTCCGCCGCCCGCCGCCGGCGGGGCTTCAACCAGGCCGAGGTGCTCGGACGGGGGCTGGCCCGGCTCACCGGCATACCCCTTGTGGAAAGCGCGATCGTCAAGCGGCGCCGTACGCGTCCCCAGTCCATGACGGAGCACGACCGTCGCGCCGCCAACATCCGGGGCGCGTTTCAGGCCGGCGGGTTCCCGCTGGCCGGCCGGAGCGTCTATCTGGTGGATGATCTCGTCACCACGGGGTCCACTGCGTCGGCCTGCGCGGCGGCCGCACTCGGGGCCGGGGCCGTGGATGTCTGCGTCGTCTGTCTGGCCGCTTCCCCGTAACGCTCGAACTTGACAGGGACTTCCGCCATCGTTATGATAACCGTGGTTTACTTTCGGCTCCCCGATTGACGCCCCCGGGCAGTGTTTTTTTGTGTCGGGGGGGATT
>CBDVDJ010000371.1:0-4075 GCA_965372695.1 uncultured bacterium | reverse complement strand
GAAAACGAGCGCCTCTACCCGTGTTATCACAAACGGTTGAAAGCAGGAGGGGCGCAGTTAGCGCCGGCAGCCGCTATGTGTTATAATTAAAGGTCATTCACCCCGACCAACACCGCCTGGAGGCATTTAATGATCAAGCGCCACTTCCCGACCGTCATCGCCGTCCTCTGCCTGATTCTCCTCCCTGGACTCGCCACCGGCCAGGAAATACAAGATATACAAATTGAGAAGAAGCACCGCAACTCCTGCGCCCGGTCCAAGGCCGAGCACTACGCCCGCCTCTCGGCATCGATCGCCGCCCAGTCGGCAAACCAGGCCGACTTCGACGTCACGTTTTATGACATCGACATCACGATCGACCCGGTCGACAGTACCGTTACCGGCACCGTCACCATGCGGGCCGGGGTGATTTCACCGACGCTGGGACAGGCCGAAATCGACCTCCTCGACAACATGACGGTCACCTCGGTGTACAACGGCTCCGGCGCGCTGGCGTACACGCATAGCGCCGACCGGGTAACGGTCACGCTCGACCAGATTTACTCCACCGGGCAGACCTTCGAGGTATCGATTCAGTACACGGGTACCCCCAGCTCTTCGGTGGGCGCGTTCGGATTCAATACCGTCGGGGGCGAACACATGATCTGGAGCCTCAGCGAGCCCTTCGGGTCGCGCAGCTGGTGGCCGTGCAAGGACGTCCCCACCGACAAGGCCGACTCCGTCGACATCGCCGTCACCGTGCCCACGGGCCTCATCGTCGCGTCGAACGGCAACCTCGCCGCCATGACCACGGATGGAACGTATGACACTTACGAATGGGAAGAACGGTATCCGATCGCGACCTACCTCGTATCGGTGGCCATCCACCCGTACACGACGTTTTCCCACTGGTACCGCCCCTCACCCACCGATTCGATGGAGGTCCAGTACTATGTCTTTCCCGCCAACTACGACGCCGTCCAGGCGACGTATGCGCTGACGGTGCCCATGATCGAGGCGTTCGCCTCTCTCTACGGCGAGTACCCGTTCCTCGACGAAAAATACGGCCACGCCGAATTCACGTGGGGCGGCGGGATGGAACACCAGACGATCACCAGCATGGGCGGGTGGAGCGAGTATCTGATCGCGCACGAGCTGGCGCACCAGTGGTGGGGCGACATGGTCACGTGCGACGACTTTCACCACATCTGGCTCAACGAGGGCTTCGCCACCTACAGCGAGGCGCTCTGGTCGGAGTACGAATACGGCGAGACGCGGTACCACCTGGACATGTCGGCGGCCAAGTATTTCGGCGCCGGCACGATCTACGTCCCCGACACGAGCGACTGGAACCGGATCTTCCACGGCGGCCTCTCTTATAACAAGGGCTCGTGGGTCCTCCACATGCTCCGGCACGTCGTCGGTGACGCCACCTTTTCCAGCATCCTCCAGGCCTACTACTCCGACGTCAACCACCAGTACGGCACCGCGACGACGGAGGAGTTCCGCGACCTGTGCGAAGCCGTGTCGGGTATGGTACTCGACTGGTTCTTCCAGCAGTGGATCTACGAAGAATACTACCCCCAGTACAAGTTCCAGTGGTCGGCCGCGGCCGCCGGCGGCGGGTCGTGGGACGTCGCGCTGACCATCGACCAGAAGCAGACGAACTACATTTTCAAGATGCCCGTCGACATCGAGATCCAGTCGGCCATCGGCGACACCGCCACCGTGGTCGTGTGGGACAGTCTCGCCACGCAGTCATTCGTGATCAACGTTCCCTTCGAACCGAGTGTCGTCCTCCTCGACCCCACGCAGTGGATACTGAGGACGATCGACGAGCCCGTCGCGGGCGCAACCTTCGATGAGGGCATCCTCGTCGTCAACGGCGTCGACTTCAACACTTACGGAGCCGATATCTGGACGGCCTATGAAGACAGCACCTTCTGGGGCAGCCATCCGATCACATTCTGGGACTACTTCCCGGAAACCGGGTCCGGGTATCCCGCCAACGTCCCCGCGCCCGCCGGGCATGGAGCCGTGCCATCGAGCGTGCTGGGCCGCTATTCGACGGTGGTCTGGGTCGGCAACAACTACAACGGCGACCTGGCCGGGTGGTACGACACGGCCATCCTGTCGTACCTCGAAGCCGGCGGCAACGTCCTGTTGATGACCCGCCTGGGACACGACTTTCTCGACACGCCTCTCCGCGACTATCTCGGGATCACGTTTACGAATACCAGCGTGCGGCTCTACAACTGCCTTTCGACCTACACCGGCCTGACCGACATGGGGATAATCGGGACCTGGGCCCAGACCTCCGGCGCCGCGTTCGACACGCTGCTGACGCTCGGCGAATCGACGCTCTTATTCGAGGAAACGCTGACGTTCGGCGTCCCCCGCGGCCTGGGCGTGTGGCGCGAGCCGGCCGGAGGCGCGGGCTGGCGCGACAACGGCGGGCAGATGGTGTTTATCAGCGGGCGTCCCTACAGCTACAACCACGGCCACCTCCGCGGCAATGTCGACTATATCCTGGCGAATTTCTTCGGTGAGCCTTACGACTCTCCCGTCGACGTGGCCTCACCGCCGGCGGGACCGGCGTTCGCGCTGGGACAGAACGTCCCCAACCCGTTCAACCCGCACACGACGATCCGGTTTTCGGTGCCCGACACACGGATGGTAACGCTCCGCGTCTACGACGTGGCGGGCCGCCTCGTCACCACGCTCGCCGAACAGAACTTCCCTGCCGGCGCGCACACGATCACCTGGAACGGCATCGACCGCCGCGGCATGTCGGTGGCGTCCGGAGTCTACTTCTACCGGATCACGGCAGGCGCAAACACGGCGACGCGGAAGATGGTGCTGTTGCGGTGATATGGAAGCGGCTGGAGTCAACCTCCTTTATCGAAGCTCTCCTCTCGACTTGTCACAGCGGTGTCTCAGTTAGTTCTGAGGCACCTTAGTGTCATATAATTCGCCTTATACTCGGAGGGTCACAGAACCGAACGGGTATGAGGCACCGCTTTCAATATGGCCCACACAAAAGCGGTGAGCTCTCTGGCGACGGCGGTAATGGCAACATGCCGGTGTTTATGTTCGTCGAGTCGCTAGAACTTCTTGTAGAGGCGGTGTTGGGTTTTTATGGCGATGGCGGTTGTTCCAGGCCGCCTCGATCAGCAGTCGTCTGGCGTGATCGTTGCCGGCCTTGGTGATGGGGCCTCTTCGCTCCCTTTCACCGGAGGACCGCTCTGAGGGCACCAGGCCGAAGTAGGCCATCAGAGACCTGGGCGACCGGAAGCGACGGACGTCGTCAACTTCACAAAGAAGTGTCAGTGCGGTCAGCGTTTTAACACCGCGAAGACAACAGAGTGCTTCGACCTTTCCCCGGTACGGGTGTGCGTGCGCGAAGCGTTCGAGTTCTGCGTCCATGGCGTCGCGCTGGGTATCGATATACTCGAGGTGCTCGAGTTCGGTGGCCAGAGCCGTCTGTAATGGCCCCTCGAGCTCAAGCCAAATTTTGGTCAACCACTGCCGGTGTGTCTTCGTCCAGTAGGACTTGCCCTCGCGGTAGACGAAGCCGTGGTTGCGCATCATGCCGCCGATACGAAGCTTGGTTGCTTTGCTGTAGACCTGATAGGTGTATCGTAGGCGCAAGAGCCGGCGAAGGGCCTCCTGATCTTCGGTGGGGACGTGGACCGGGGTGAGGTGGCCACTGCGATAGAGCCGGGCCAGCATGATGGCGTCAAGGCGGTCGGTTCTACGCCGGTCGCCAGGCTTCCGCGGGATGAGCGAGGGGGCGATGACCTCGCAATGGAAGCCGTCACGGGAGAGCACCCGCTGGAGAACGAACCCGGAGCCGGAGGCCTCGTAACAGGCCCGTACCGGCCCCTTCTTGGAGAGACGGCGAAACAGGCGGCGGACCTTCATCAGATCTCCCGAGAGTGTGACGACTTCGGGCTCCCGAGCATCGCCTTCGAGAATGGCGGCGGTGATTGAATCCAGGTGGACATCGAGACCAACCCATATATACTTACTCATGGCTGGACACCTCTGAAAAAAGCTTGAGTGCTACGAACACTCGTTTAGCTCTGGTTTGGAT
>CBDVDJ010000370.1:0-4082 GCA_965372695.1 uncultured bacterium | reverse complement strand
TCTCACGTGTGGGTTCTCTCCATGCGGGTAAGGCTGCTGCGGAACGCCTTGCGGTACCGTTCTTCCGAGCGTCGCAGGGCCTCTTCGGCGCGGCGCTGAGCCGTGACGTCATGGAAGCTGAACGCGAGTCCGTCGGCGAGTTTTTGTATGACGGTCTGGCAGATCCGGAAAGTTCCGTCCCAGTGCCGGGCGCGGATGTCGAAGGGGTCGCTGCCCGTCCCCGAGGCCGCCACCGACTTCATCGTGTGCTTCACCAGCTTGACGTCTTCGGGGTGGAAGTAGTCGTACGCCTTCTTGCCGAACAGGTCGATCGGGTCGTATCCGAGGATGCGCTTGAGAGAGGGGGTGACGTATTGTACGGTGCCATCCCGTGCGGTTACCGTGATGACGCCGAAAACGTTTTTGACCAGCGTCTGGAACATCGTCCCGAGCTTGTCGTCGGCGGACCCGCCAGACACACTATCCTCCCTGGTGCGGGTTTTCGCGACTGAACCGGGGCGTTTTCGGGAGGGCCGTTTAGAACCTGTTCCGCGGGAGGGCATGATATCTCTCTTCCGTTCGGGCGTTACCGTTGCACTGACCGGCATGCACCATCCGTACGATCCCGGTGGATCGCCGGCCATACGTATGTTGAGCCGACGGGAAGGCAGCGGAAGAGGAAATTATGGAGATGACCCCGTCAAGACGCAACAATGCAACCTGTTAATGAATGTTAACATATCCTTACTCTTCCGTCAAGCGGTGGCCGGCGGTCTCACTTTTTTTTGACCGACAGTCTGGCTATCGGACGGCCGGGGCTTTAAATTTATAGTAATGGAAAGGAGACCACTTCGATGAAGTGCCGCCCCCCGGCCGCAATCATTCTGCTGATTCTCGTTATTGCTGTTCCCTCGCTGGCAGGTGGGGACAAGGTCAACTCGTCGCTGAAGCTCCTCAAGACATTGAGGGAACGCCCACCGTCAAAGCTCGAACCACAGAAAAGACTCGCGTCCGCGCTCACCGCCGATCACTCGGTGGTCACGGTGAAATTCGACCACGTTCTCTCCGCCGGGGAAGCGGCCTCGTACGAAGCGTCGGGTGTGTCCTTCTATTATATAGAAGGTGAGCCGGCGAGAACGCGGGCGATTTATCCCGTACGTGTTCCGTGGGACTTCGTCGACGAGTTTGTCGCCGGATCGGAAGTGGTGCGGGTGGAGAGCCAGTGGCGGCCGGTGATGCTGCCGGCGCTCGACGTCAGCAGACCCGAGATCGAGGCTGACCAGGTGTGGGACACCGACGACCCGCTGAGCTACCCGGTCACGGGCCGGGGGATACGTGTCGCCGACTTCGACAGCGGGATCGACATCTTCCATCCTTCGTTTTTTTACGCCGACGGCGACACACTCGACTGGTTCGACGCCGATTCGAACGGGCTGTTTACCCCGGGTATCGACGCCATCGACCTCAACGGGAACGGTACAGTCGAGTCGGGCGAAAACCTTTACCACACCGACGGCTGGATCATGGATTACGCCCACGTGTTCAGCACTTCCGACCGGTCCAACGCCGACCTGATCTACCAGGCGTCGTGGGACTGGCTTTACGTCGACCTCAACAACAACCTGATCCGCGACTACGGACCCGGCAGTGGTTTTACCGAAGGCGATCCGACTTTTGGCGAGCCATACTTCATCGCGCTCGACGACAACCATAACGACAAGCTCGACCTCGGCGAAAAAGTCGTCGCACTGGGTACGTGCAAGGTTGCCGGGTCGATGAACACGGGGGCCGTGGCCAGGCAGCGCGGCGTCGACGTCAGCGACACCGACATCGACTTCAGCGGCCACGGGACGGCCGTGTGCGGGATCCTGGCCGGCAATACGGCGCGCCGTCACCGCTTTGCCGGCGTCGCTCCCGACGTGGAGATCCTGGCCGGCGAGGTGTTCTCCGACGTTCCGCTCTCACTCCTGATCCCGTGGGCGCGATCGATGGGCGCCGACGCGATGCTCTACGAGTTCGGCAGTTTTATTTATGAGTTCCTCGACGGATCTTCGCTGGACGAGGAACTCGTCAGCATCGAACACCAGACGACCGTCCAGATCACGCCATCGGGTAACCTCGCGCGGGGTACCAAGCACGCCGTCGCCGCCGTTCCGCCGATGGACTCCATCACCCTGACGATCGTAGCGCCACCCAACGACGGCATCCTGATGGCGTTGTGGTCGACGACGCTGTGGCGAGAAGCGATGGATTTTCTCGAATTCCGCCTCGAGACGCCGCTGGGGACCGAGGTAACCCTCGTCGCCGGCGAGCAGCTTCCCGACTTTTATTATGTGTGGGCCGACTTCGCCACCAGCGACCGCTCCACCAAGAAGCTCGACATCTACATCGAAAAGCTGATCAACCAGCACGTCATTGGCCGGTGGAAGTTGAAGGTCGTCAACAAGTCGCACCAGACGATCGAAGTGATCAGTAACGTCGCCGACGAGGTGACGTCGTGGTCCGGCGGTGCGGGGTTCGAGAACTACGTGTCCAACACCAGAAACGTCACCCTGCCCGCCACGGCGGATTACTCGCTCGTCAACGGTTCGTACTCCACGCGTGGATTCGAGAGTTACAGCGGCGACAACGTCTTTGGCCCCGTCGACGCCGGAACCATCAGCGAGTTCAGCGGGCGCGGACAGCGGATCGATGGCCGCAGCCTGCTCGACGTCTGTTCGCCGGGCAACTACGACGTATACACATCCCGCTCGCATACCGACGGCGCCGGTTACCAGCTCGGATCGTACCGGCAGTTCAGCGGTACCAGCGCCGCCGGACCGCACGTGGCCGCCGCCGCCGCGCTCGTGCTGCAGGCGTTTCCCGGTATCGTCGCCGGGCAGGTCGAGTACCTCATCAAGCAGGGGGCATACGCGGATACATTCACGGGGGCAGTCCCCAACGAGACGTGGGGGCACGGCAAGCTCCGTATCCTCAACGCCTTGAACGTCGCCGTCGGCGTGACCGGGATGGCCGACGGACTGATGCCTCCGGCGTTGCTCCTCGACCCCAACTTTCCCAACCCCTTCAACCCGACGACGTGGATCCCGTTCTATCTCCCCGCCGACGGACAGGCCACGCTCAAGGTCTTCAACGTGCGCGGGCAGCTGGTAAAGGTGCTGCGCGACCGATGGTACACTCGGGGTCCGCACAGCGTCGTGTGGGACGGTACCGACGAGAGCGGCGCCGGGGTGTCGTCGGGAGTCTATTTCTCCGAACTCCGCCAGGGCCCGGCCCGGCAGACCCTCAAGATGACCCTGATCCGATAACCCGTTGACAGCACTGGCACCCCCGGTCGGTCTGTGATATGGTCTGCCTCGAAGTGTGCGTAGTGCACGAAGTGTGCGCAGTGTACGAGGTGCGTGCAGCGCATCTGCTGGATTCCCAACCACTTCGCGGGGGTTATAATTCCATGTTCAAGCTGTTTTCCCACAGTCCCATCAATCGTAACTTCGGGTTGCTCGTGATCCGGCTCGGCGTCGGTTTGAGCATAATCGTGTTCCACGGCTATGACAAACTGGTGGGCGGGCCGGATATGTGGGCGGGCCTGGGCGCCAGTATGGGGAACCTCGGCCTCGGTTTCGCGCCGGTGTTCTGGGGCTTCATGGCCATGTTCGCCGAATTCATCTGCTCGATACTGATCGTTCTGGGAGTGCTGTTCCGCCCGGCCCTTCTGATGCTGGGGTTTACCATGTTCGTGGGGATCGTTACCCACCTCAACATGCCGGCCGAGAGCCCGTCAGCCGGCTGGGGCGGGGCGTCGCACGCTATCGAGCTGCTCTGCGTGTATGCCGGTCTCTATCTGACCGGGCCGGGCAAGTACGCGTTTTCGCTGATCAAGAAGCCCGACGAGTATTAATGGTGACAACAACCCGGAACTTCGAGTCCGTAACGACATACAAACAGCAACACTCCGCACCACGTAACTAATGGAAAAGAATACCGGACAGACTCCACGGATTTCTCCCTCCGCCGGCGCCGTCGACAGGAGCGCTCTCGATCGCGTGTACTGGATCGGGGCGGGGCTGGTGTTCATCGTGAGCCTCGTGCTCTACGTCAAGACG
>CBDVDJ010000369.1:0-4082 GCA_965372695.1 uncultured bacterium | reverse complement strand
GGAAAAGGCGGAGCACCTCGTCATCGTCCCGGACGGATTCCTCCACGAACGGCCCTTCGACGCGCTGTTGAGTCCCGAAGGGGGCGAAGTCCTCGAAGAGGGCGATTCGGACGAAAGCTGGACGACGCAACCCTTTCTCGCCCGGAAGTTCTCTACGGTCTACGCCCCGTCCGCGGCGATCTATCTCGAGTTGCGCGGGGCGAAAAAGGCGAAGTACGATTATGACCTGGTCGCCTACGGCGACCCCGACTACACACTGCTCGCCGTCGGCGAAGGCGGTACCGAGCTGGCGGCGCTGCCTTACGCCCGCAGCGAAGTGGCGGCGATCAGCGCCGGCATCAAGGACAAGAAAAAAACCATCCGGCTCGGCGCGGACGCCAACGAGGCGGCGCTCAAGGAACAGATGGCGAGTGGATCGGCGAGGGTGCTCCACCTGGCCACCCACGGCCTGGTTAACCCTGTAGAACCTTCCGCCTCGAGCGTCGTGCTCTGTCCCGACCCCGCCGGCATCGAAGACGGGTACCTGGAGACGCTGGAGATTCTCTCGCTGCCTCCGGGTGCCGGAATGGTGGTCGTATCGGCGTGTGAATCGGCCCTCGGCCGCGTGTCGCGCGGCGAAGGGGTGGTGGGTCTGAGCCGGGCTTTCATTGCCTCGGGTGCGGGGAGCGTGGTGGCGAGCTTGTGGGCCGTCTCCGACGAATCGACGTCGGAACTGATGCAGGTATTCTACGCGAAGATGCTGGGGAAGAAGCGGCCGGCGGGTCGCGCGATGCGCGAAGCGCGCCTGGCGCTGATCGATAGCGGCAAGTTTTCACACCCTTTTTACTGGTCGCCATTCATCGTGATCGGATCAGACAAGTCACCGTGGTAGTAACAGGAGTTTACATAATAGAACATTTCTCAATCTGACATAGTTCGAACAAGGACAGAGAGTCAACAAGCCGTACCATCTTCTGACACGACACCGTCCCATCCCCGAGGAGGGAACAACATGAATCGCAATGCGAAAGTCCTCGGTGCTGCATTACTGGCACTGACACTCCTTGCCCCGCTCGCGCTGGCCACCCAGGTGGCCTACCGCAGTCCCAGCCAGATGGGAGTGGAATCCGCGCTCGTCGTTCGCGGCGAGGTTACCGGTGTGCGCTCGTACTGGAACGAATCGCACACGAAAATTCTCACCGAAGCAAGCATAGCGGTCGCCGACCGCTACAAAGGCGCTGCCGGAGGCACGATCGAAGTCGTGCAGCTGGGCGGCGTCGTGGGACACGTGCGCATGACCGTGCACGGCGCGTTGTCGTGGACGCCGGGGGAAGAGGTGCTGTTGTTCCTCGAGCCGTTCAAGGGCAGGGCGTGGCAGGTGTCGGGCATGTTTCAGGGTAAATTCAAAGTTGTGCGCAACGCCGCCGGCGAGCCGTTCATCATGAACGCGCCCTCGGGTGACGCCGAACTGGTCGGCGCGCCGGGCGCCGGTGGACAGGCCTTGCGGCCGTCCGGTCCCGTCGCGCTCGATGATTTCGTCAACCAGGCTCTGGGCCGCCGCTAGGAAAGGAGGATCAAAATGAGAACGAAACTATTCATAACAATGACCATTCTCGCGATCCTCCTGGCGGGATCGATGAGTGCCGACACGTTCATCGCCAACGACGCCGACGGCGACGGCGTGCCCGACAGCGTGGACGCCTGTCCCGCCGAGGACGCGTCCTACTTCGACCGCGACGGCGACGGCTGTATCGACGCCTTTAGCGGCGCGCGCCACGTCGAGTACTGGGGGATAACCGACACCGTGATCACGTATGTGATCAACGAGACGGGCGCCCCGGGTATCGGCGATGGTTCCGATTTCACGGCCGTGCAGAACGGCATGAACGTCTGGTCGGCGATTCCCAATACCGACCTCACGGTGAATTACGGGGGTACGACGCCCCTGGCCATCGGCGCTGCGCTCGACCAGATCAACCTCGTGTCGTTTGTCGACGATGAGTATCCGTTCCCGTCGTCGGTGCTGGCCGTCGGTGTCGCTACCTCGTTTACGGTGGACTCGCTCTACAACGGCCGGCTCTACAGGCCGGGTGAGATCGTCGACGCCGACATGCTCTTCAACCCGAACAAGAATTTCACGACGACCGGCGGGTTGGGTACGGACATCCAGGCGGTAGCCGCCCACGAGGGCGGGCACCTCTGCGGGATATCACACGCGGCGCTGAGATCGGCGACGATGCACTACGTTCTTCTGCAGGGCATCGAGGCGCGTACTCTGGTGAGCGACGACGAACTGGTGTTCCTCAAGGCGTATCCCGATATGAGCGCGCTGACGAACGCCAACCGCATCAGCGGTACCGTCACAGTCGGCGGCACGTCGTCCGACCCGCTTCCCGGCGCAATCGTTTTCATAATAGACAGCGCCACGGGTGACACGACGGCGAGTGACTACACGCTGCCCGACGGCAGCTATTCGTTCATCGGGATGCCCGACGGGGCCTACTACGTGTCGATCTACCCGATCAACGGGTCTTCGGTAATCAACTACCTGCAGCCGGGGTACATCAACTCGCTCGTCGAGGCGACGGCAATCACGCTGTTTGTCCCCGAGTACTGGGACCTCGCCGAATCGGCAACCGATAACGCGGCCGACAAGGACGTCATCACCGTCGCCGGTGGCACCGACGCCGTGGTCGACATTATCTCGAACATCGATATTACGCCGCCGACGGTGGTGACGATATCGCCTCTCAGCGCGGAAACGAGCGTGCGCGTCGACGCGGCCATGCTGATCCAGTTCTCCGAGCCGATCGACGCCAACACGCTGGGCGCCAACTTCCGCCTGCGTGCCCTCGACGGTCCCAACGCGGGCAACCTGGTCGGAGGCAACGCGGTCATCCTCAGTGACGACTCGGTGGTCGCGTTCACGCCGTCGACGCCGTACGGCTTCGACGTCCAGTACCAGCTCACACTCAACACCGACAGCACGGCGATTGCCGACAAGTTCGGAAACCCCATGACGGCGCTCTTCGTCTCGGCGTTCACGACCGAGCCGGAACCGCCGCTGTCTCTGTCGAGCCTGGCGCCCAGCAAGGGAGTCGGCGGATCGACGATCGTGATCAACGGGGCGGGGTTTGGCTTTTTTGACGTAACCCACTCGTTGCTCGTCACGTTCAATGGCGAGCCGGCTTTGGTCAGCGCCCGGTCGCCCAACCGCCTCGTGGTGACGGTACCGCAAGCCGCGGTGACGGGCGCAGTGCAAGTCACGAACGGCGTCGACGTGAGCAATACGCTGACGTTTACCGTCCTTTCCGACGTGGAGATAGCGCGCGGTTTCGAGGTGGGTGTCACCAGTCTCGGCAGCACGCCGAGGGCCGTCGAGGTTACCTCGGACGGAGGGCACGCGTACGTAGCCACCGAAGCGGGAGCCTCGGCGGTGATCGTCGACCCCGGTCTGGACGGTTACCTCGACGACACGGCGATTCCGATCACGGGTGGCCTCGACAAACTGGCCATCACGCCCGACCGCAAGCGAGTCTACGGCGTGAGCCGGATGTCGCAGACGATCCAGGTGATCGATTCGGACCCGGCCGACGGTCCGTTGTTCAACAAGGTGATCGCGACGATGCCGGCGCGGACCGAACCGCTCGGCATCGTGATCGAGCCGACAGGCCGGCGCGCTTTCGTGACGACGCCCGACAGCGTCGTCCAGGTGTGGGACATCAATCTGGGGAGTACCACGTACAGGCGCCAGGTCGGCGTCATCGAGATTCCCGACGCCAACCTCCGCGGCGGGATGGCCATTACACCGGCAGGCGACAAGCTGCTGGCACTCTCTGGTCTGGGTAATCTGTACGTCTGCGACCTCGGACCCGACACGCTGCTCGCCACCGTTTCGGTAGGCCCCGATCCTTACGATGTCGTCGTCGATCCCGCCGGACAGCGGGCGTACGTGACCGACCGTTCCGGCCGGATCAGCGTCGTCCGTCTGGACACCAACGCGTGGGTCGAGGACATCACTACGGGTGGCGCCATGCACGGCGCCACGATCACGCCGGCGGGGCAGTGGCTCTATGCGGCCGACAGGCAGCTCAATCACATCG
>CBDVDJ010000368.1:0-4084 GCA_965372695.1 uncultured bacterium | reverse complement strand
GGACGATCTTATCGACCCTGGTACAGAATTCCTTGAGGACGACGGGTTTGACGAGATAGTCTTCCGCCCCGCTTTCCAGCCCCGCCAGCCGCACGTCGGTATCGGCGTTGGCCGAAAGAACCATGACGGGCACATCGGCAAGCCGGGGCGATTCACGAAGCTGCGCCATCAACTCGAGGCCATTCATGTCGGGAAGCATCATGTCGATAACGACCAGCTGCGGATTCTGCGTCTCGAACAACTTGAGCGCCTGCCGGCCGTTGGAAGCGGTGTTCACCCGGTATCCCTGCCGTTTGAGCGACTCTTCGAGGATTTCGAGAACTTTGTGGTCGTCGTCGATCAGGAGGATTTCGTTTTCCATCACGCCGTTCCTCTACACGCTGAACAGTTCAAATTTCTCTTCGGTGGCTTTTTTGCCGGTACGCAGTTCGTTCTCGACGATCTCGACGAAGGCCTTGACGACGTCGGGATCGTAACGGTTGCCCCAGTTTTCCTTGAGTGTATTGAGAGCCTCTTCCTGCGTGAGCGCCGGCCGGGTCGGACGCTCCTGGAGCATGGCGGCAAAGCTCTCCACGATCGATACGATACGCGATCCCATGGGGATCTGTTTTCCTTGAAGACCGTTGGGGTAGCCCTCGCCATTGAAGCGTTCGTGATGCGACAGAACAACGTTGATGGCGTGTTCGGAAAACTTCATCTTGCGCAGCATCTCCGCACCGTCTATCGGATGGCGCTTGATGATTTCCCACTCTTCCGGCATGAGCTCGCGGGGACTGCGCACGATCAGATCACTCACCTTGATCATGCCGATGTCCCTCAGGACCGTGCCGTACATCAGGGCACGCAGGTGTTCCTCGGGGTAGTGGAGGTTTTTGGCCAGCGAGTACGTATAGCTGGAAAGCAGGGTGGTGCTGCCGCGCGCCAGGGTATTTTCCTCGATCAACGCGATCAGCGTTTGTACCAGCCCCAGTGTCCGCTCCTTTTCTTCCTCGAATCGAGCCGTGTTCTCATAGGCGATAGCCGCCTGGTTGATCAGGATCTTGAGGAAGCCCATCGTCGCCTCGTCGAGGTCAGACTTGATCGGCTTGCCCAGCGCGAGAATTCCCCGGAACTCGTTATGCGACACGAACGGGGCGACATAAGAGCACCCGAGGCTCAGCAGCGGGGCCTTGACCTCGTCGGAGAATGGCGCGTTCTCAACCGAGTGGATCACGAGAGTTTCTTTCCAGGTGGCGAGGTCGAGTTGCTCGGCCGACAGCGCAAACCCCCTCAGCTCGTCGGGATCCATGCCCTTGACCGCCGCGGGGGTGAAATACCCCTCGCGGAATTCCAGGAACACCGCGCTCTCGACGCCTACCTGGGCGATCGTGGTCAAGAGGAAGAGCTCGAGGAGATTCTTGCGGTCCTGGATGCGGTAGAAATCCGAATTCAGCGAGAACAGCGTGTTGTATTGAACAATCCGCTTCTGCAGTTCCCTGGAGTTGCCTTTTGCCGGAGCCGGAGGTTCGGCAACGGGGCCGGGCGGACTCTCTGGCGCGTCGGCCACTGGCGCCGGAGTCTCGACTGGTTGGGCCGATTGGGCGGGCTGCGCCGGCTGGGCCGGCACCGGCTCCGGGATGACAGCCTCGCCTCCGTCCGTTGCGGACGGCTCCACCCGAGCCGGCTCTTGCCGCGCTGGCTTGTCTCCCGACAATCCGGCAGCGGCATCATCGACCGTATCGGCGATGACAAGCTGTCCGGCATCCTTGAGGAACTTCAGCACCGTCGGCTTTGCGCCGACGATCCCCAGCACGATGTCGCCGGTAGCGACAGCCTCCTGGATGATCTTTGCGCACCCGCCGCCGAGCGAAGTCAGCCCGGAGAGATCGAAAACGACGCGATCGATTGAGCGTTTTCTACACTCTTCGAACAGCTTTTCCAGCGTGTCTTTTTCGTGGAATCCTAAAGTCCCGGAAACGCTAAAGACCGTTACATCGGAAGAAGGTGACGGGGACTTCTCTATAACGGTCTTCGGCATTTGCACTCCCGGGATGCGCAGGTTTGAGGGCCAAAGCGGCGGTATGAGATGATAAGCCGGACTTGATTACACGACCTCTTGGGCCAGCCATCTGTCCAGCACGCTCTTGAGAAAACGCCATTCGCTTCCAACCTTCTTCGCGGGAATCTTCTTCTCCTTGGCGAGCCGGCATACCGTCTTGACATGCATCTTGAGGTATTCCGCCGCCTCCACCGATGTCATCACGACGTCCGTGTCTTCCGGACCGCCAATAACAATATTCGAATAGTCGGTGTCTCTCCACTTACTCATATTACGCCATCCTTTTTATTGTAGAGCCTGCCAAAGCTCCCACCCTCGATCTCGTTATTAAGCACGAACTATACCAAACGCAACTTCTATATATTCCAACAACTTACACATTTCAGAGCGATTGTGGCGTCCGCAATTCTGCGGCACAATGCACCCTTTCCGCACTTCGCACGTGACCTCTGTGGATCGCGAAAAAACCGGTCACAATCCAGGAAATCGGCCCCGTGCCGAGCCCGCGTCAAGTACGCGCCCGTTCCGGGAGAAAACCAGTGACTCGATTGGTAACTTCGCTCCGGTCCAGCGGTTTGCTGAGATAACCCGCCGCGCCCAGTTTTTCCACCAGCAGGGCGGCCGTTTTCCCGGACTGGGACGTCGTCACCAGGACGGGTATCGGCTTGCCTTCCCTGCCAAGCACATCCACCAGAACCTTGGCCGCCATGGTGGGCATTCGGAACTCACTGATGATAACGCGTGGCGACCGCGCGTGGATGAGTTCGATAGCTTCGTCCACACCGCCGGCAAACGCGGCCCGAATCTGTTGCCCGGAAAGGATCTCGGTCAACACTCCCCGTAGCGATTCACTCTGCTCGACTACGAGCACTTCCACGTCTCCCCCGTCATCCTCCACCCGCTTGTTAAGATCTGGAGGAGTGCTTACGTCCGAACCGAACGTTGCCTGACTGTTGGATAATTCCGATTCGTCGTCGACAACACCTCCAGATACCTCTGCGCCATTCAATTCACCGGTCACGTCCAGGTACCCCTCGAGCACCAGGTCGGCGTCCAGCAACGCGACGCGCCGTTCATCGACCAGGGCGACCCCCTGGTCCGGGCCCCGCCAGACCGGGACCACTCCCTCGAGCACGGTGCCGTGGGCCAGGGCGCCACCGCCCGACACGTAGAACGCGACTCTCTTTTCCAGCGAGCCAATGACCGCCACCATGTCTCCGCCGGACGGCCCCTCTTTATAGAGGACGTCGAGCGCGAGCAGTGGAACACGCATGCCGCCTATGGTGAGAAATTCGCCGAACGTATCTTCGCCGCGGGGCGCCCCCGCGACCGGCATGAGGTCGCAGATCTGCACCGACCGGATGGCGAAGCATCCGTCGCCGGCTCCCCACATCATGAACGCTCTGGACGATTTGGAGACGGGCAGCGTGAATTCAAAACGAACCTGTTCGGCGGGCCGCGGCTCGACCCACAGCACGCCGTTGTAGCGGCCCAGCGTTTTCCGCACACTCTTGAGCCCTGGATAGAAGGCCAGCTGGTCTTCGTGGTCGAGTTGGGAATCAGAGATAAAATTGTTGCCGTTGTCCGTTATTCGCCACCGAATCGCACCCCGGAACTCGGCGACGTCGATCGTGATACCCAGGGCGTTGTGCTCCGACCTGCTGAACACGTCGTTGATCATGCGGTGCAGAATGTCGCCGGCGATCGGGAGCAGGCGCGGGTCGATCAGTGTCTCTTCACCGTTCAGGACGATATCCATTATTGTCTCGCCCGACTCAGATATTACGTCGGCAAAATCTCCGAGAACGATTTTCAGCGGCAGCAGGTTGCAGTGATTCACGGCCATTGCCGGGTTGTGCCGTTCGATCATCTGCTCGAGCGAACACGCATAGAAATTCAGATACCAGAGTTGACTGCGCATCGCCGCGATACTGTCCGCCATCCAGTCGCGGGCACCGAACGCTGGCGAATTGAGCTCGGAGGTCAACATCCGAAAGGCGCTTTCGAGTTCTCCAACCACGCCGCGCATCGGCACGTCCTGCCCGC
>CBDVDJ010000367.1:0-4097 GCA_965372695.1 uncultured bacterium | reverse complement strand
GCAGGAGATTAGTCAATGGCGGGAGTGAGGGGCCGGCCACGCCGGCCCCTCACGATTATTCCGATCAGGGATCGGTGATAGTGACGTTAAGCGGTGACGACGTGTTCGACGTGGCGTCTGTGTGGATGACGCACCGGGCTTGCGCGCGCACATCGTGTTGCCCCGTCCTGGTGAAAACGTGCTCAATAACCCCTGTGGCCGACCAGTCCGAGTAGGTGGTTTGCCCCGATATATATACACGGAGCCGGTATTCAAGCGCATGACCGCCGGAGCTGTATGTAGTTCTGACGAAGAAACCGCCGGCTCCGTAGCCGAGGATCTCAGCATATTGGCCTCTATCCAAATGATTTCCTTCTTGCGTTTGGTAGCACTATAT
This sequence comes from uncultured bacterium, assembly GCA_965372695.1. GTDB lineage: Bacteria > Krumholzibacteriota > Krumholzibacteriia > WVZY01 > JAKEHA01 > CBDUWU01. The sequence continues at coordinate 3,721 of CBDVDJ010000367.1, read as the reverse complement.
GAAATGGCACTTGCATATGGTAAACAGACAATTCTGGCTCAAACGTATTGACCTCGCCTGGCGCGAAAAGACGGTCGTCTGGCTGTCCGGCGTTCGACGCGTCGGAAAGACCGTCCTCAGCAGTTCTCTGCCCAATGTCGAGTATTTCGACTGTGAGCTGCCCCGGGTCCGCCGGATGATGGAGGACCCGGAAGGCTTCCTGCGAGGCCTCCGCGGCAACAGGATCGTACTGGACGAAATCCACCGCCTTCAGAATCCTTCGCAGCTCCTCAAGATTGCCGCCGATCATTTCCCTGACGTCAAGGTCCTCGCTACAGGTTCGTCAACGCTCGGGGCGTCCACCAGATTCAAAGACACCCTGTCGGGGAGGAAACGAGACATCTGGCTGACCTCGATGATGACGCGTGACCTGGCGGATTTCGGGGACGAAGAACTCGCCCACCGTTTCTTGCGGGGCGGTCTTCCCCCTTTCTTCATGACCAAAAAGCTCCCGGAGAGAGATTTCCAGGAATGGATGGATGACTACTGGGCCATGGAGTTCCTGAATCCGCTGTAATCGGGATGGGTATACTGGAACGTGGCTCCGTCAGCCCGGCCATGTTGGTCGCAGTATTCATTTCCAATCTCCCCGAAGCCATTGCGGGTACAACTGGAATGAAATCAACGGGATGGAGCCGCAGGAAGATACTTTTGCTCTGGCTGCTTATTGCCGTGGTTTGCGCTTTTGCCACCGTAGCGGGCTTCAGTCTTTTCGCCAACGCGTCGAATTTCTGGCTGGCGTTTATCGAAGCATTCGCCGGAGGGGCCATACTCATGATGCTTGCCAATACCATGATGCCGGAGGCTTTTGAACACGGCGGCAAGCTGGCCGGGATTTTCACCGTCCTGGGATTTGCGCTCTCGGTGGTGATCATCTTGCTCGAGAAAGCGTAAACACGCTCCCGCCGGGCGAACTCTCAATAGAAATAGCGCATGTCGAGTCTTATCTCGAGTTGCTGCACCCGGTCGCTCTGGTTGGGGCTGTCGAAATAGGCGCTCTGCAGCCCGACACCAGCGGTGAAGTCCGATCGGCCTATCCCCGCCACCCGAAGGTTCCAGAACCAGGTCGCCGCGTCAGATTCGGCGTACAAATTGTTCTCGTTACGCCCGACGGTGAGGGCGAGGCCCAACGGGATGTTCAGGTCCTGCGCGGCCTCGTAGCTCAGCGCGAAGCGTACATCGCTGCGCCAGGCGTTGTCGCCGGTTCCGTCGAACGACTCCCCGTAACCTGCGATCAGCGAACCCAGTAACCCGAAGCGACGATTGATCCCCCAGGCTGCGTGCACCCCGCCGGACCCCGTCAGCGAAGTGCTCGGGCGAACAAGGTTGGCATCCTCTCCAGCCATCTGGGCTTGGAACCAGTCAGACACGTCGACGAACGTTGCACTGGCGCTGGTGAGACTTACAGAACCGCTGACGAGAACGGATCGCGAGCGATAGACCCGCATCATCCAGCCAAGTTCGAAGCCGAGGGCGCCCGTGATTCCGTCAGTCAGCAGCGAGCTGGTGTCCGTACCCAGGCGGCCTATGATATTTATCCGCAGGCTCACGACCAACCAGTTCTTCACGCCGTACTGATACCTGAACCTGATTCCCGTGAGAAACTGGTTGGAATCTACGATCCCGATCAAAGTGCTGTCGATCGGGCTGAACAACGGCTGTGTCGCATTCAACGTCCCGCCCAGCCCCAGGCTCATCTGGAGAAAGGTGGTCATGAACGGCTCGGTGATCGCCGGCACGGGGACGAACTGGTGTTCGTCCAGGCGCGGAATCCCCGACTCCTTTGCCGCGGCCGGCGCGGCCAGCATTACAGCGATGAGCCCGAGCAAAGCCAGGTGACGCGCCATCACTCACCTCCCAGCGTGAACAAGAATCCAATCAGGAGGTTGATGTCGCGATACTTCACACTCGGGCTGGCCATCCCCGTTTCAGTGCTCGCGTCACGATTGACGATGTCGTCCAGACCCTGAACGTAACGCACCTCGAACGTGAGAAAATGCCTGGCTACCGGCACCATGACACCAGCGCCGAACAGTGCGCCGATAGACGTCGAGTCGAGCCCGTCACTGATGTCCCGGGAAGTACTGTCCGTCTTTGCCGTCGCGTCGATCAGAATCGAGAAGTCCAGCCCGGCCGTTACGAACCCGCGCACACCCACCGGATCTCCGGTGACGCGGACAATCAAGGGAAGTGTTAAATAGTCGAGGTCGTAGTCGATGGTGCCGATCACAAAGCTGCGCTTCATAAATACTTCGGTGCCGCCGCGCGGAGCGTACGCCGGCTGGAAACTGAGGGATACATCGGACGTGAAGTTCACTTCGGCTACGAGACCACCGCCGACGCCGGTTGTCCCTTCCCAGGATCCTTCATCGGGGAGGTCCCCCCTGAGTGAACTATACGAACCGATCACCTGTGCGCCGAGCCGGAAACTCACCGCTTTGGCGGGGACAACCGCGGCGATCAGTGCGACCGCCACGATCGTCGCTGGAAGAAGGTGCCTATGGAGTGTGCCCATGCGCTGCATTTTTTCTAGTGAGTTACACGCCTGAGGAGGTCATTCGAGCTCTCCCAACGCTGACTCAAGCGCTGGAGATCAATTGCCCAGATTGAAACCGAATCCCAGAAGGAACGTGTACAAGAGATCGTTGTCGAATGCCTCGTTACTCCACATCCAGTTGAGGAAGTATTCAGCGTTGATGAATACGGTGTCACCCATGGACACGGTGATCCCGAGCGGAACACCCAATCCCCAGCCGGAACTACCCCATCTCGTGTACTCCTCACCCGTTTGAGTGACGGCCGTTTCCACTGTCGTGAAGTAAAGCCCCAACGCGGCACCCAGATGACCCTGGAAGGCGCCCTGGCCGAGATACCCCTTGGCACCCAGGTAAATGGGCCAACTCCCTCTGGGCTCACTCGATCCGGTTGTTCTTGCTGGTTTAAAGTGACCCTCACGACTATTCCTTCTGGGCTTCTTTGTACGCCGCATACGCCTTCTGTTGTTCTTCCGTGAGTACCGCGTTTATCTGCTTGTCCATGTCGCTCTGGATTGATTTGACTGCCTTTCCCAGTTTTATTTTCTTGGGTGCAGTCAGTCTCTTGTCCGCGTTTTCGAACAGCAGACGGACCATGTCGAACATTCCTTTTCCCATGATCGGTGCGAGTTGGACGACTTGCTCGTCGGTGAGACTGCACTGGGGCTGGATATCCATCAGGCGAATCTCCGCAACATCGTTCATCATCTCCAACAATATGGCCTCCACCATCGCGATATACCCCTCGTACTGCTCCTTGGACAGGATCGTCTGCAGCTCTTTGCGGTATTCGTCGCGCACTTTCTTCACATCACCGATCATGGCCGCACCGTCGGGCTCCTCGGCGTTCTCGTGCTTCGCCAGCGTCGCCTCTAGTTCCTTCGCGTATTTCCCCATCGCGGCGCCCACCTGCTGGGTCTGCTCATCACTCAACTCGAGTTTGGCCTGCACCTCGGCGAGAATCTCTTCTGCGTCACCATCCTGCGCTGATACTGAGCCGGCGTAAGGTCCCACCAGCGCGACCGATACCACCACACATACCAATACAAAGAGGACGGCCGCATTTGACACTCGCACGCTTTGACAATTGATTTTCACTGTCTCCTCCTTGGAATAATGTCGCTGGAAAAATTCGGGTCGCCGCATTC
>CBDVDJ010000366.1:0-4100 GCA_965372695.1 uncultured bacterium | reverse complement strand
CCCCGGGCTGGTGGCCGCCCAGTTGCTCCACGAAGGCGTAGAGGTCGTTTGTGAGCTCCATGGTGGCGCTGATGGCCGTGTTGAAGTGGAAGTTGTCGGCGATATCGGCCTGGACCTTGTGGATGGTCCAGTGGACCTTCCGGTACAGCTTCTTCTCTGCATCACTTAAAGCTGAATATTCAATAGATGTCGTATCATCTTGTGTAAACAGGTAGTTATACGACTCGAACTGCCGGTAGACGCGATTGAGGAAGCGGTGGCACCCCTCGACACTCTCGTCGTTCCACTCGGCGTCGCGTTCGGGCGGGCCGATGAAGAGGATGTAGAGCCGCATGGTGTCGGCGCCCATACGCTCGATGAGACCCTCCGGGCTGACGGTATTGCCCTTGCTCTTGGACATTTTGACGCCGTCCTTGCAGATCATGCCCTGGGTAAAGAGGCGCGCGAACGGCTCGTCGAACGACAGCAGGTCTTGCGAGTGGAGGAATTTGACGAAATACCGGGCGTACATCAGGTGGAGGATGGCGTGCTCGACGCCACCGATATATTGATCGACGGGCATCCAGCGGTCGACCAGTTCCCTCTCGAACGCCCGCTCGTCGTCGTGCGGGCTCAGGTAGCGCAGAAAGTACCAGCTCGAGTCGACGAACGTGTCCATCGTGTCGGTGTCGCGCTCGGCGTCGCCTCCGCAGCCGGGACACTTCACGCGTATGAATTCTTCGTTGGTCGCCAGCGGGCTCTTGCCGTCGCCGCTGGGCTTGAAATCGACGACGTCGGGTAATAACACGGGCAGATCCTCGTCGGGTACCGCGACGGGCCCGCAGCCGGGACAGTGGATCACCGGAATGGGCGTGCCCCAGTAGCGCTGGCGGGAGACCAACCAGTCGCGCAGACGGTAGTTGACCATGCGCGCGCCGATTCCCTGCCGCTCGAATTCGTCGGCGACCCGGTCGAATCCCTCCGCGCCGGGAGTGCCATCGAACTGGCCGCTGTTGACCATGACCCCCTCGCCGGTCCAGGCCGAATCGGGAAGCGTGGTGTTGCCGTCAGCGGGCCGGATCACTTCGCGGATCTCGAGGCCGTAACGGGTGGCGAATTCGAAGTCGCGCTGGTCGTGCGCCGGCACGGCCATGATCGCGCCCGTGCCGTATTCCATCAGGACGTAGGGTGCTATGTAGATGGGGATTTTCTCTCCCGTGGCGGGGTTGACACAATACGCGTCGAGGAACACGCCCTCCTTGCCCGGGTCGGTTCGACCCTTACCGCTCACCTTCTCGGCGACGAAGCGATTGACCGCCGCGTTGATTTCATCCTCGCGCGGGCTCTTCGCGGCCAGCCCGGCGACCACCGGGTGCTCGGGAGAGACCACCATGAAGGTGGCGCCGAATACAGTGTCGGGGCGCGTCGTGAAGACGCACAGCGAGTCGTCCATATCCTCGATCGCAAAGCCGAGTTCCATGCCGGTGCTGCGGTCGATCCAGTTGCGCTGCATCGCGATGACGCGCTCCGGCCAGTCCTCCAGTGAGTCGAGGTCGTCGAGGAGATCGTCGGCGAACTGGGTGATGCGCAAAAACCACTGCTCGAGAAAGCGCTCCTCGATAGTGGCACCGCACCGTTCACAGACGCCTTCGACCACCTGCTCGTTGGCGAGAACCGTCTTGCACGACGGGCACCAGTTGACCGAGGCGGCCTTGCGGTACGCCAGCCCCGCCTTGAACATCTGCAGGAACATCCACTGCGTCCACCTGTAGTAAGACGGGTCGCACGACGCCACTTCGCGCGTCCAGTCGTAGACAACGCCCCAGTCGTAGAACTGCTGCTTCATCTTCGCGATGTTGTCGCGAGTCCACTCGGCGGGATGAATGTCCCTTTCGATGGCTGCATTCTCGGCGGGCAGCCCGAAAGCATCCCACCCCATCGGGGCCAGGACCTCGTAGCCTTCCATTTTCTTGTAGCGCGCCAGCGCGTCGCCGATCACATAGTTGCGTCCGTGGCCGACGTGGAGTTGCCCGGAAGGATACGGGTACATCATCAGGCAGTAGTACTTGGGACGGTCGGAGCCCGGGTCGAGGCGGAAAAGCCCGTCCTCGGCCCAGCGGGCCTGCCATTTCTTCTCGATCTGTTCGTGCGGATACTTCGCCATCCGCTACCCCTCCAGGTCTACGATTACGTGGAACTCCTCGCCCACCTGGTCGATCTTTACGTCAGCGCCGCGCTCGCCAAAATACGCCTGCAGGTCATCGACGGCCCCCTGGTCGCTCACCAGGACCCTCAGGAAACGCGCCGGCTTCTTTGCCAGCGCCGTTTCCACCATCAGACGCGGCCCCGGGGCCGACAACCCGCGCGCGTTCACCTTCAACTCGTTTTCTGTGGTCATATCGAGATCCATCCCGGCTGGAATTTCCGCGTACGAATCCGCCCCCCGGATTCTGCGACGCCATTAACTAATTGTGAATATGAACTTTATAAAGAATTGCCCGTGTAGGCAAGTGTTTTTCCCAGGTGGGCGGCCACCAGAGCCTCTTCGACGAGGAGTTTCGGCTCCAGGGAACTGGTTTTCAGCCGGAAATCGGCCCAGCGCAGATTGCCGAGCAGCCGTTCGAGTTCGGGCGCCTCGAATCTGGCTGCCTGCCGCCCCAGCGCTTCGGCATACCAGGGACTTATCGACCCCGACATGAGGCCGGCGAGGGCGCGTCCGGATGCTGCTTTGAGTTCCTTTTCCGACACGATAGCCCGGGCTTCCAGCAGGCGCGACACACGATTGAGCAGCATGCCGACGACGACAACGGGCGGCTCGCCCCCGTCGATCAGTCGGTCGAGGAGCCGGATAATCGCGCCCGGTTCCCGCTTGTCCAGCGCGTCGAACAGCGAAAACACGTGCTCCGTCCGGTACTTCCCCACCACGTCCGACACCAGTTCCCTGTCGACGGTCTTGCGGTCCCCCGCGGCCAGGCAGATCTTCTCGACCTCGTTGACCAGGTCGATGAGCTGCGTCCCGACCGATTCGACGAGGAGGTCGAGCGCGTCGGTATCGACGACGTACCCCTCGCGTTTGAAGCGGCCGCGGATCCTCTCGATCGTCTCGGGCACATCGAGGTGCACGAAATCGAAGGAAAGTCCGCCGGCGTCCGCCGCCTTTTTCATGTTTTTCAGACGCGCCGTGTCGAGTTTCTCGTTACGCGTTTCCACGACGAGCACCATGGACGCGGGCACGTTACCCGCAGCCGCGATGACGTGGTCCTTGTGGGGGGTCGAAAGATCCTTGAAGTTGCGCAGGATCACGACGCGTCGGTCGGTGAACAGCGGGAAACTCCCCACACGGTCGTCGAACAACGCGAGGTCGAACTCATCTCCATATATCACGTCGAGGTTGAACGCGCGGTTTTTCTCGCCGAGAGCGCCGTCGAGAAGCTTCCGGATGAACTCTTTCTTGAAATATTCTTCGGGACCGTAGAGAAAATAAAGCGGGTGGACGGTGCCCTTTTTGACCGACTCGAAGAGCTTGCGGTACCTCTCCAGGGTCTTTCCCACGGCTACCAGTCCTGGACGGTCAGGTTGAGAATCCGCTCGGTGATCTCGCGCACGGACTCGTCAACGGCGCCGTCGAAAGTCTGCGACAGATCGCCGACGGCATCGACGAAGTAGTTGCCATCTCCGCTGATCATCTTGTCCGTCCAGATGGGCAGATTCTTGCGGCGATCGAAAAGCGACGCCCTCACCTTGACGATGACATGGTATTCCTGCGCGTTCAGCTCGCGATCGAAGGAAAAAGGCCTGTTGAAGAACTCGACGATGGTTCCGGTGAGAACGGCATCCGCGTACGCCTCGTCCGTCACTTGCAGAGTGTTGTCGAGCACGAGATTGTTGATCACCCGTTCCGTGATGGTAATCTCGAGATTGGGCTCCGAGGTCTCGTTGATGAAGAAAGGCACGGCCACGGACTTGATGTCCTTGGCCGTCCGCGACTTGGTGCTGTAGTAACCACACCCGGACGCGACAAGCGCCATCAGGATCGCGGCGGCCGCGACGGCGTTATTAAGAAGGGACCGGGTTGTCATCATTGAGATTGAAACTCTTCATGCGGTAGCGGAGCTTGTCCC
>CBDVDJ010000365.1:0-4104 GCA_965372695.1 uncultured bacterium | reverse complement strand
TCCTATTGTAGTTAAAGTTTCTAAGGTCGTTGAATTCCGGCTATAATCGCGTCCCCCTACAAATAGAGAGAGCAACGGTATCGACATGATAACACCGGCGCATCCGGAATATATCCAGATCGAAACAACGATCGCGTGCAACGCTGCGTGCACGTTCTGCCCGCACAAGACCCTCACCCGCCGGCCGCGGCGCATGAAGGACGAGGTGTGGAAGAAGATCATCGACGACACGCGCGGGCTCGGCATTACCTACCGTCCGTTTCTCATAAACGAACCGTTTTCCGACAACCGGTTGTGCGACATCATGCGCTACATCCGCCAGGACGAGACGGCGAAGATCGAGCTGAATACCAACGGCGAGTTGTTGAAAGAGGAAAAAGCGCTGGAGGTCCTGGACATCGGGATCGACATCATCAGGTTTTCGATCGACGGCTTTACCAGAGAGTCGTTCAGTAAGTCGCGCGTCGGCGTCGATTTTGACAAAGCTGTCGAGCGCACCGCCAGGTTCATCGAGCTGGCCGGCGAGAGAGGCGGCGCTGGATACATGGAGGTACGGATGATTTCCATGCCTCATAACGAGCACGAGCACCGCGACTTCGTCGACTACTGGACCAGAACAGGCGCCGAAGCCGTAATCACGGATTTATATAACTGGCCCTGGGATCCGGGGGTGACGGCGGTGGCGCTACCCTGCAAGAAAGTACTCAACGAGATGTTCTTCTACGTCAACGGCAAGGCGACGCTCTGCTGCTGGGATTCACACGAGCGCGGGGTTATCGGCGACGTAGCCCGGAGCTCCGTCCTGGACATCTGGAGCGGCGAGGTCAACCGGCAATACCGCGAACTGCTCTCGCAGGGGCGCCGCAAGGAGATCCTGCTGTGTTCCCGATGCGACGCCTACAAGAATCACGTATTCGAGGAATTTCCCGAATCCGGATCCGTCCAGTCGTAATCTCCCTGCCGGAGCACCTTCGGCTTTTTCCCCGTAAAATCGACGACCGTGGAACAGACAGTACACTGCGTATCGGGCCCCGCGACGATGGCGTCCACCGACCGCCCGAACCGTTTCTGAATTTCCTCCGGATCGGCGAGCGGGGGTTCTCCAGTCTGATTGACGCTGGAAGAGACGACCGGCTGGCCGAGCGTCTCCAGCAACTCGAGCAACGGGGGCAGGGCCGGCACGCGAAAAGCAACCGTCTCGCCGTACCACTCGGGACATTCCGGCCCCGCCGGCAGCACGGCGGTCAAGGGCCCGGGCCATATCTTTGCGAGTTGTTCGCGGCCGGCGCAGCCGTATGAACTCACGTAGCGGTCGACCATCTCGATGGACGAAGCCAGAAGGATGTACTGCTTGCGGCCGGCTGACCCCTTCATCGCGGCGATCCGGCGCAAACCGTCGCTGTACGTGACGGCCGCGCTGAAACCGTGGAGAGTGTCGGTCGGCAGCGCCACAACGCCACCTGCGACCAGAATATCGAATATTTCCCGTCTGACGTTCTTATCATTAATATTTGGAAATTCTTCTGACATTTGACTCCAGACAAGAACCTCAGGCGTTCTTCATTTCTTCCCTGTAAGCGCGAAGTTTTTCGGCCACAGCCTCGTCCGACAGCGCCAGTATTTCGGCGGCGAGTACGGCGGCATTCTTCGATCCGTTCGACCCGACGCCGACCGTCGCCACCGGAATCCCCCCCGGCATCTGCGCCATCGACAAGAGCGCGTCGATGCCACGGAGCGCCCCGGCCGGCACCGGCACACCGATGACGGGCAACTGGGAGATCGAACCGATCACCCCCGGCAAAGCGGCGCTCAACCCGGCGACGGCAATGAATACCCGCACACCCTTATTCTCGGCTTCGCGGATGTACTCGTGCAGTTTCTCCGGCTGCCGGTGCGCCGACAGGAATTTCATTTCCCATTCGACGCCAAATCCGTCGAGCAACACGGTCGTCGGCTTGACGTGATCCGTATCGCTCTTGCTCCCCAGCACGATCGCTACAACAATGGACATGATTTCCTTCCCTCTTCTACAATGCGCGGTGTCCTATGTCGGTCCGCCAGTAGGCGTCGTCAAAGTCTATCCTGTCGACTCCGTCGTACGCCACCTTCAGCGCCCCGCGCAGATCCTTGTTCCATCCGGTTACGGCGAGAACCCGACCGCCCGACGTCACGAGCTTATCGCCTCTGCGAGCCGTACCCGCGTGAAATACGACGGCGTTTCCGGACTCGATTTCGTCGGCGCCGGAGATCTCGAATCCCTTGCCATAACTGCCGGGATACCCCTTCGCGGCCATTACGATCGTTGCCGCCGAGGCGCTGTCCATCAACTCCATACTCTCTGGAAGATCTCCGGCCGCCGCGCGGTATAAAATGTCAAACAAATCGCTCTTGATCAGCGGCAGCAGCACCTGAGTTTCCGGGTCGCCGAAACGCACGTTGAACTCGAGCACCTTCGGACCGTCACCGGCCCACATCAGCCCCGCGTACAAAACACCGGAATAGGGTTCGTCCTCCGCTGCCATTCCCCTCAAAGTCGGCTCGATAATCGTCTCGAAAACCAGCCGCCGTTCCTTGTCGCCAAACCAGGGGACGGGCGCGTAAGCCCCCATACCGCCGGTATTCGGCCCCTCATCCCCCTCGAACGCGCGCTTGTGGTCCTGTGAGCTGGGCAGCGTGAATCCCCGCTCGCCGGCGCAGATTACGTGCACGGACACTTCTTCGCCGTCGAGACAATCCTCGATGAGCAATCGAGCCCCGGCATCGCCGAATTTCCGGTCCACCATGATCTCATCGACAGCCTCGACGGCGGCGTCGCGCGAATCGACGACGTATACTCCCTTTCCCGCCGCCAGCCCGTCCGCTTTGATCACCATCGGCGCTTCCCTCGCGGCAATGTGTGACTTCGCTTGTGCGGCGTCGTCGAAGACCTGGAACGCCGCGGTGGGAATCCCGTGCCGGGCCATAAACTCCTTGGCGAATACCTTGCTTCCTTCGAGCCGCGCCCCGGAGCGCCTCGGCCCGAAACACCTCAGCCCTTCTTCCTCGAACCTGTCCGTGATACCGCCGACTAGTGGAGCTTCCGGCCCCACCACCGTGAGGTCGATCGCGTTGTCCCGGGCGAACCGCGCCAGCGCGTCGATGTCCGATGCCGCGACATCGACGTTCTCGCCGATAGCGGCGGTGCCTCCATTACCGGGGGCACAATACAATTCCGTCACCCGTGACGAGCGCCGGATTGCCCAGGCCAGGGCGTGTTCGCGGCCTCCGCTTCCAATAATGAGTACTTTCACGTCCAATCACTCCTTCGCCGCATACGGCAGCGTCTGGCTCCCATAGGGCACGACCGCCACACGTCCATCCCCGTGCGTGTCGAGCGCCGTGGCCAGCCACGCCTCGGCGTTGGTACAGTGCGCAATACCAGCCGCCGTCAGTATCTCGTCATCGAGTTCGGTCACCATCGACACGCGGTAGCGGTCTGTGAGCGTCAACAGCGATACGCCAGTCTGGTTGTTGAGGTCGTAGTCGCTGTACGCGGAATCAAAATAACTGCTACGGGGCGACCGGATCGCGCGCTCGAGACTCTCGGAACCAACCCCCTCACCACACTGCGCGTAGAACAGGATCGTGCCTCCCGGCTTGACCGCTTCGGCGCCGTTTTTGAGCGCCTTGTGCGCCTGGAGGAGGTTCATGTCGTAGGGATGACCGCCGCACGCAACGATCGCAATGTCGCAGGTGTGTTTCACCGGCACGCGGTGTACACCCCTGTACACTTCGCACGCATCGGCGTGCGACTGGACCGGATCGCCGGCATTGATGTATACGGTTCGGCCCGTCGTATCGCCAAAAAAGTTCAGCGCGTACACGTTCTTCAATGCCGCGAGCGCTTCTTCCATGTCATCGCTGACCGGATTTCCGTCGAGGTTTCCCGAACGGCACGCGGGATGGAGCGACGAAGGTTTCTCATCCACCAGGCTCAACCTGTGGTTCGCCAGAATCGCCGCCCGGTCAGCGCTGCCGGGGAGGACCAGTTTTCGTCCGCCGCCAAAACCCGCGAAATAGTGGAACGACACGGGAGAGACGAGCAATATACGGCCGGATTTCTTG
>CBDVDJ010000364.1:0-4104 GCA_965372695.1 uncultured bacterium | reverse complement strand
TCCGTCCACGTCATCGCCCGCGAGCGCGGCCGCGGCCGCGACTTGATAAACCACGACGTCGCCAGGGGAATGAGCGTCTGGCTGATGAACAGCGAGGCGAGCAGCGTGATGCAGACGGTAATCCCCAGCTCCTTGAGATAGATGTTCATCTCGCTGGGTTTGTTGAAGATCAGGGGCAGAAACACGATCACCGACGTGAACGTGGCGGCGATTACCGCCGTCGACACCTCGCGGGCCCCCAGCCGAGCGGCGGTTTTCTGATCCTCGCCCATCTCCTGATGGCGGAAGATGTTTTCCATCACCACCACGGCATTGTCAACGAGCATTCCAATGCCGACGATCAGCCCCAGCAGCGTGAGCGTGTTGAGCGATTTGCCCTGCACCCAGATCATTCCGCAGGTGACGATCAGCGAGAACGGAATACACATCACCGACACGATCGTCGTCGACACGCGGCGCAGAAAGATGAACAGCACGACCGACGCGAGGATGGCGCCGAATATGCCGGTAAAGGTGAGGTCGCCCAGCGTCTTCTTGATCTCGCCGCCCTGGCTGAACCAGACGAGGAAATTGACGCCCTCGAGTTCGGGGTCGGCATTCATCTCGGCGATCCGCGCGTCGATGGCGTCGCAGACCTCGACCGTATTGGCCCTGGCCTCCTGGCTGACGGTGATGCCGACCGCGAAGTCGCCGTCGAGGTGCCTCCCGTACTCGAGCGGCGGTTCCTCGTAGACGACGTCGGCCACGTCTTCGAGCCGCAGTCCGTCCGAACGGATGGGCAGACGGCGGATCTGCTGCACGTCGTCGAAGGTTCCGACGGTGCGAAGTGTATACTGACGTTCGCCGTCGCGGATACGCCCCAGCGACATGTCGAAATTCCCCGAGCGCACCACCTGGACGATGCGCCGGATATCGACGCCGTGCGATTCCAGCCTGGCGAGGTCGAGGTTGATGCGGACCTCGCGCGGATTCACGCCGTCGAGCCGCACCTGTGCCACGCCGGGAACGCGTTCGATCGGCTTGACGATTCGCCTCTCGAGCAGGTCCCAGCTTTCGGACAGGTCCCGCTTGGAAGAGAGGCGCCCCTCGAGAATCGGCATGTCGGACTCGCGCGCGCCCCAGTTGGAACTGATCGTGATGTCGCCGATGTCGTCGGGGAGGTCGCCGCGGATGCGATCGATTTTTTCCCACGCCTCCACGCGGGCGATCTGCATGTCAATCGACCAGTCGAACTCGAGGCGCACCATACCGAAGTCGCTGCCGCACCGCGAAAACATACTCTTGAGACCCTTCATCGACCCGAGCGCGTCTTCCGCCGGGCGAACAACCATCCGCTCGATCTGATCCGGCGAGGCGCTCTCATAGGGAATACGGACGAAGAGTTCGGGCTCGACGACGTCGGGCATAAACGCCAGGGGGAGCCGGTTGAGCGCCACCAGCCCCAGGGCCAGGAGGCTCACGATGATCATCAAGGTGGTCACGTGACGCTTGATCGCCAGTTCGGGCAACGTCATGCCGGCACTCCTTCCCGGGTTTCATCGGCCGTCTCGGGTGCTACCCGCGTCGGAATCGCCATATAAGCGGCGGGGATCACGACGAGCGTCAACAGCGTGCTCAAAGTCAACCCGGAAGCGACGGTGATCGCCAGCGGCGACCTGAGTTCGGCTCCCTCACCCCACGCGAGCGCCATCGGGAGCAGCGCCAGGACCGTCGTCAGCGTCGTCATCAGAATCGGTCTCAGCCTGACGTGGCCGGCCCGGATCACCGCGTCGCGTTTCCCGACGCCGGCGCGCCGGAAGCGGTTGATGGCGTCGATCAATACGATGGCATTGTTCACCACGATGCCGACGAGCATGATGGCTCCGATCAGGACGACCACGGTAATATTCGTCCCCGTCCCGAGCAGACCGGCCACGACGCCGACGATCGCGAGCGGGATTGTGAACAACACGATGAAAGGATGGAGAAACGACTCGAAGGTCGCCGCCATCACGAGGTAGACGAGGAAGATCGCCAGCGCCATGGCGAACCGGAGGCTGGCGAACGAGACCTGCATCTCGCGGTTCTGCCCGCCGAGTTCGGTGGTCAGGCCCGGCGGCTGCGCCGCCGCCGCGATCGCCGATTCGATGTCTTCGACCACGGCGCCGAGACTTCTTCCCTTGAGGTTGGCCGTGATGACGGCCGCGCGCTGCTGCTGGAGGCGATGGATCTCGGCGGGGCCGCGGGCGATCCGGACGTCCGCCACCGACATGAGACGAATCGGCCGTCCGTCGGGTCCCGGCAGGACGAGGTTGCGCACGTCGTCAATGGAGGCCCGATCCGCCTCGACGTTGCGGATCCGGATGTCGATCTGGCGGTCTTCTTCCTTGAACCGCGTGGGCACAACGCCCTGCACGCGGTTGCGCAACGTCTCGGACAACACGCCCATGTCCAGCCCCAGGCTGGCGAGCCTGGCCCGGTTGAACACCACCTGGAGTTCCGGGTTACCCGCTTCGAGCGACGAACGGACATCGACGAGACCGGGAACCGAGGTGAGCTCGCCGGCAAGGTCGATCGAGTAGTCGCGCAGCATTTCGAGGTTGTCGCCGTAGATGACCACTTCCACCGGCGTCTTCAGGCTGAAGTACGACGGCCGGCCGAACTTGACATCCAGGTCGGGGATGCCGGTGAACTGGCTGCGGAGGCTCTGGATCGCCACTACCTCTCCCTGTTCGTCCGCGCGATCCAGCATGACGGCGTTCAACTGACCGAGGTGTTCGCCACGGGTGTTGAGCGACATGCCCCCGGCGATGAGGCGGCTCCCCACCGTCGAGTAGTAGTGTGCGATTCCCGGTTCTTCCCCGGCGGCCGTTTCCATCCGCTGCAGGATCCTGTCGGTGGCAAAGATCGACGTGCCCTCGGGCATGTTGACCTCGAAATAGAACTCGCCTTCCGAGAGCTGCGGGATCAACTCGGTGCCAACAAACCGCAGTGCCCATAATGAAACAAAGAAGAGCGTGAAACTCACGGCGAGGGTAAGCCACTTGCGCCGGATGGCGCCCCTGACCAGGCGGTCATACCCTTCCGAGAATTTTCCGAGGGTAAAGCCCTCTCCCCCCGACGTCGCGTCGACTCCGGTGTCGGGGACGGCTTGTGCAAATCCGGAATCCCTCTCCCCACCGCCGCCGCTCCCCAACGGCCCGAGTTTTGCGCCCAGCGCGCTGAGCATCGGGATGACGGTAATCGCCACGAGGAGCGACGCGAGCAGGCTGATCGTCACCGTCATGGCCTGGTCCTTGAACAACTGGCCCGCGATCCCTTCGACGAACACGATGGGGAGAAACACGGCCACCGTGGTCAGCGTCGACGCGACCACCGCGGGCCCGACTTCGGAGGCGCCGACGACGGCCGCCCGTGCCGGAGGCATTCCGAGGCGTTTCTTGCGGTGAATCGACTCGAGCACCACGATAGAGTTATCGACGAGCATGCCGATACCCAGCGTGAGCCCGCCCAGCGACATGATGTTGAGCGAAATATCCGTCCGGTACATCATCAACAGGGTGGCGATCACGGACAACGGAATCGAGGTGGCGATGACGATGGTGCTGCGGGGATCGCGCAGGAACAGAAACAACACGATGACGGCGAGAATCCCGCCGATGATGGCGGCGGTGCGGACTTCGGAAATGGCCTGTTCGATGAAATGGGACTGGTCGAACAGCGTGGTGAGCTTGAGTCCCGGCGGCAGCTTGCCTTCCCACTCCGACATTTTTTCGCGTACGAGCTTGGCCACCGTCACGGTGTTGGCGTCGCCTTCCTTGTACATGGCGATCTCGACGCACTCCACACCGTCCACGCGGGTGATTTCCACGCGTTCTTTCGTCCCCATGCGCACCGTGGCCACGTCCTTGATCCGGACGGCGCGGTCTCCCTCCTGCCAGATGATCAGTTCGCCGATTTCCTCGACCGTGTCGAACTCGTTCATCGTCCGGATGAGGAACTGGCTGTCGTCGCTGCGCAGCGCGCCTCCGGGGAGGTTGACGTTGGAAACGCCGACCACCTGCCGGACGCGATCGACCGGAATGCCCAGCGCGGCGAGGCGGTTCTGGTTGATCTCGATCTGGA
>CBDVDJ010000363.1:0-4107 GCA_965372695.1 uncultured bacterium | reverse complement strand
AAACCAGGTATTCGATCGTCTTGAAGGGATCCTGGAGGTTCTCCCACACCAGGTCGTAACCATCCATGTCATATACCACGATCCGTCCTCCGAACGTCGACAAAACAAGCATCGGACGGCCGTCGCCGAAAAGCTCCGTGACAAACAAGGACGTGACCCTGGAGCCGAGTGTGGTCAGCTCCCAGTCGGGCTCGAATCGCTGATCCTCCAGGCGGTAGATGTGGATGTGATTCAGATGGTCGGTGTAGATGAAGCGCAGCTTGCCCTCTTCCACACTCCCGTACTTGATCGAGAAATCGAATTTGCTGGTCAGTTTGTCGAGCATCTCCAGGTCGACCGGCTCGCTGACAGCCGTTGTGGCCCAGGCACAGATCGCCACGGTCAACAGGACGAGGCTGAGGTTTCTACTCACGGATACCCCTTTCAGATCACTCCCGTCAGGGTCAGGGCAGGATCGGCTTGGTGAACTTTCTCTTTTATACAATTTTGCGCGCCGGCGGTTGCGGCGCGCGCACAGATATTGCGGATATGTCCGGATAATTCTACGCGGTCCGGAATCAATTGATAAGGACAATTTCGCCCTGAAACGCCTCTTCAAACCGGGCAAATAGCCTTAACTACATAATACATAGCGGTTTATGGATCTTCTTCCTGGCCGAACTGCTTCAGCCAGTAATCCAGGTCTCCCGGCGTTTCGCCGTCGGCGGCTTCCTCCGGCGCCGGCGCCGGCGCCGCCCGCTGGATCCGGGAAAGGAAATCCCGCGACGACAACAGACCTGCCCCCATTGCGCGCGCCGTCCGGCCGATATCCGCCATGTCCGACGTCACCACGATGAAGCGCCTGGGGCTGTCCGAACGTTCCAGCATGCCGACGATGAGTTCGTCGGCCGTCTCCCCGGCCGCGCTGTAGAGGATCTGCAGTTTTCCCGGTATCTCGACGTCGACGTCGGTCATTCCCCCCCTGCCGTCGAATACGAGTGTCACCTGGACGCGCCGGTCTCCCAGGTAGTCCGTCAGCCTGTGGACCAGGATTCGGCGCGCCTTTTGCAGGTCCTGGCGGATCATTCGCTTGAGTTCCGGATCCGCATGGAGGACATTGTATCCGTCGACAATAATTTTCTGCATACTGGAGAGAGTACACCAGATCCGCGTCGCTTTAAATTTCGTTTTGCTCTTCCGTCGCAGACGCTTAACATACTACCTACCTGCAGGCATTCTTGAACACCGGGAGACGACGATGACGAGCCGAGACAGAACATGCCACTTCAATCCCGTAACGCCGGAGATCGTCCAGCGACTCGAGGACTCCGTCGGCAAAAAATTCGTGCGCACCGATGAGGAATCGCTGGTGCGGTTCGCGTCCGACGAGACGGAAGACCTCGTCTTCATGCCGGAGGTTGCCGTCCTGCCCCGGGATACGGAGGCCGTTTCGGCCGTCATGAGGATCGCCACCGAATACAATATTGCCGTAACGCCGCGCGGGGCGGGCACCGGTCTTTCGGGCGGCGCGCTGCCGGTATGCGGAGGCATCGTCCTGTGCACAGCCGGCATGAACCGGGTCCTGGAAATCGACCGGGACAACCTGATGGCGGTTGTCGAACCGGGTGTGATTCTGCAGGAATTTCAGGAAACCGTCGAAGAGATGAACCTTTTTTACCCGCCCGACCCCGCCAGCCGCGGAAGCTGCTTCATCGGCGGGAATCTCGCCGAGTGCTCGGGCGGCCCCAGAGCGGTCAAGTACGGGGTGACCAAAGACTACGTCGTCGGCCTCGAGGCGGTCCTGCCCAACGGAGAGATCATCCGGCACGGCGGCAAGCTCCTCAAGAACGTCACCGGCTACAACCTCACCCAGCTGCTCGTCGGGTCGGAGGGCACGCTGGCGATTATCACCAAGATCTACCTCCAGCTGATTCCCCTCCCTCCCCATCGCTCGATGCTCCTCGTGCCCTTCGAAACGCTCGAGTCCTGCGCCAGGGCCGTGCCGGCGATCATGAACGCCGGCATCATCCCGTCGGTGCTCGAGTTCATGGAACGGGAAGCGTTGAAGATTACGGAGAAACACCTCGACACAAAGATCCCGAACAGCGATGCGGCCGCCCAGCTCTTGATAGAACTCGACGGAGACTCTCCCGGCCAGATCGAACGCACGGCCGAACGCGTCTGTGAGATCTTGATGGCGGAAGGCGCCACCGACGTGCTGCTGGCCGACACATCGGCCAAAATGAACGAGCTGTGGTCGATGCGGCGAGCCATCGGGGAGGCCGTAAAGTCGGTGTCGGTGTACAAGGAGGAGGACACCGTCGTCCCGCGCAACAACATCGTCCCGCTCCTGATCGGCGTCAAGGAAATCACGGCGCGTTACGGCATCCGTGCCGTGTGTTACGGACACGCCGGCGACGGCAACCTCCACGTCAACATTCTCAAGATGGACATGACGGACGAACAGTGGGACGAGCAGCTCGACCCGGCGATTCGCGAGATCTTCGAGTTGACCGTCTCGCTCGGCGGACTGATATCGGGCGAACACGGCATCGGCTGGGTGCAGCGGAAGTATCTGCCGATCGCTTTCAGCGAGACCGAGATATCCCTCATGAAGGCCATCAAGCAGGTGTTCGACCCTGCCGGCATCCTGAACCCCTCCAAGATTTTTCCCGACGACGAGAACTGAAAAGGGCCGCCCCGCGGGGGCGGCCCATCATCAGTCAATTCTCCGGTGACCCTGTCAGTAGATCGCGTCGCTGACCTTGCTCTTATCCGCCGGATGATTCGCGAGCAGGTAGTCGATGTCGAGGATTTTTACCGGCCCCTCGTAGCAAGCCGGACTGAACTTGCCTGTATCCATGCGAATCGCGTCGCACGGGCAGGCCTCGACGCACATTCCGCAGAAGATACACTGCAGGATATCGATGTCGAATTTGACGGGGTACTTCTCCACACCATCGTGTCCCGTGTCGGCGGCGACGATATCCATGCATTCCGCCGGACACGCGGTCGCGCAGAGGTTACACGACACGCAACGCGGCGTCCCGTCCTCGCGCTGCATGAGCCGGTGTTCCCCACGCCACCTCTCCGGAAGCGGTTTGGGCTGCTCCGGCCACTGGTAGGTAATCCCGACCTGGTTCTTGCGGAGATTCGCCATGTTCCGGAAGAAGTGGCCAATCGTGATCAACATTCCCCGTCCGATTTCTTTCAGATAAATTCGCTCCCACCAGGAAGACTCCTGGTCGAGAGGCGTGCTGATCACCTTGGTCGCCATCGATGTACACCCTTTCCGCGGCGTGGGCCCGTACCGGCCGTTGATCGGCCGGCGGCTCGCCTCTATATACACATATCTCAATTGTGGCGCGTTGATTGAGTGCTGTCTAAGGTACCGGACAGGACCCATATGTCAAGACATTATGAAACCCGGTCAACCAATTGTTTTGACGCTCGGGAAGCCATGGAATATCATAGATACCGTCATCTTATTTTCGTCACATCGATCGACCGGTCCGGACGGGTCGGCCGGCGACTGGAGGTTCATTCATGAGCGATCGAGAAGTCCTCGACGTCGATGTTCTGTTCGTCGGCGCCGGGCCCGGCACACTGGCCGGGGCGTACCACCTGCAGAATCTGATCAACGCCCACAACGAGCGCGTTTCCTCATCGGGTGAGGGCACCGCCCTCGAACCCATGATCGTACTCATCGAGAAGGGGAAGGAAATCGGCGCGCATTCTTTTTCCGGAGCCGTCCTGGACCCGGTGGCGTTACGCGAACTGATCCCCGATTTCGAGGAAAAGGGATGCCCGCTCGAAAAGAAGATCGAAAGTGAAGACGTTTATTACCTGGGCAAAACGGGTTCGTTCCGGTTCCCCATCACCCCGGCGGGAATGCGGAATCACGGTAACTATACGCTCTCCCTCTCGAAATTCACCCGGTGGCTCGGACGCCTCGTCGAGGAGATGGGGATCAACGTGTTTCCCGGTTTCGCCGGAACGGAGATCCTCGAGGATGGAGACGCCGTCGCCGGTGTGAGAACCGGAGACAAGGGCATCGACAAGGACGGCAACCAGAAGAACAACTACGAACCGGGCATCGACCTCAAGTCCAGACTGACTATCTTCGGG
>CBDVDJ010000362.1:0-4112 GCA_965372695.1 uncultured bacterium | reverse complement strand
TTCAGTGAAGTTTGAGCTTTTCGAATAGCGGCCTGACCAGGCGCTGCTATTGACGGCGCTGTAGGTCTGGCGGCATTTCGAGCAATGGTGTTTACAGGGGTTTCAGGAGACTTGCCAGGGCGGCGCAGCATAGCGCCAGTCAGGCAGGCTGAAAACAGGGTTGTCAGATGCTTATATTATAATTATATTATAATTATGACGACCTTCGAATGGAATGAAGCGAAGAACCGGGTAAATCAAAGGAAGCATGGCATTTCCTTTGAGGAGGCCCAGTCCGTCTTCTTTGATGACGAGGCGCTCGAGTTTCCCGATCCAGACCGCTCGTCTGATGAGGATCGTTTCCTGCTTCTCGGGCGCAGTTATCGTCTCCGAATTCTGGTCATATGCCACTGCATTCGAGTGAGCGAGTCGGTGATGCGGATCATCTCGGCACGAAAAGCCACCCCATCGGAACGACGCACGTACGGACAACGAGGTAAACCATGAGAAAAGAATACGATTTTTCGACAATGAAGGGACGTAAAAACCCGCATGCCACGCGGTTGAAGAAACAGATTACGATTCGAGTCGGCGTAGACGTACTCGAGTATTTCAAACAACTCGCGGATGAGACGGGAATTCCATACCAGAACCTGATCAATCTATACTTGCGGGACTGCGTCGTTTCAGGAAAACGACCGGCCTTCAGGTGGACTTGATGTTTTCAGCCTGACCGGGCGCTTCTATCGCGGTGGGCGAGAGTTGGAAACGTATCGAGTGGATGAGTTGACAGGACCATTAGTGGGCGCCTCAGCAGAGCCCCGGGGAGTTAAATCACAATGGAGCATACGTTACGCACGGAAGACGGTGTTGTCATAGTTGACGTGAATGGCAACGTTAGCGGTTCGACTGACGAAGAGAATGAACTGACTTCGATGATGAACGATATCTGGTCGCGTGGTGATAATCTCATTGTTTTAAATCTTGATAACATCGTGTCATTTGACGAACAGGGAATGAGAATGCTTCTGCGAGTTTGCACCAGCGTTCACCGCAATGGTGGTCACATGGTTTTTGTTCGCTCAATCGCAGAAGGGACTATCGATGAGGATTCATCGCCGGACGAAGCCAAAATCGTATTTGAGTCGGAGCGCCGGGCGATAATAGCTTTGAAGAAGAGGAAAACAGCCGAATAAGGCAAGCACGCGATTTGACCAGACGCCCCGGCAGAGCGCCAGGACGTCGGGCATCCTGTGGAGGTGACAGAGCTTTGAAGGCGAAAGCGATATTGATGATTCTGGTTGGCATGGCTGCTGTCAATATGGGTTGCACGGATACTCCTCTGCACGCGGCCGATACGGGGGCTGATTCAACGGGCAACATTTCTGACGACAAGAATCTTTTAGGTAGCTGGTCACGCTCGTATGAGGAGGAGCCGCGGGGAGGCGAAGTCGAAGTGTACCGGCGAAGCGAATCCAGGGATTTTCCGCCATCGTGGTATCGACAGCGCTACGTTTTCAACAAGGATCGAAGTTGCATGTGGCTAGTGCTACATCCACGGGACGCACACTTCATGACGTCGGGCCGGTGGGATGTGGACCCGCAGGACAAGACGGTCATTCTGGTCTACGATGAGGACGGAGCGGTCGTCGAGTTTGTATCATTCAGGGTTGTTGAGCTGACAGCAGACATACTGCGGATAAAGATGATGAAGTAACGACAGGACGTCAGACCGACGACGATAATATTCCGGAGGTGAGTTGGATGAAGCACCTTATTATGATGATAGCGACGGTTATGGTTGTCTTCATTTCTGCGTGCTCTGAGACACAAGAGGCAGTCACTCCAGACCGAGATCTACCGATTGCCACGCTCGAGGATAATCACGAAATTCGGAACTCAGACGCGACATACTACAAATCATGGAACTTTTTTAAAGAAGGAGAGCCATCGTCTGAGTGCTCCGCGTTGTTGCGGGAACTCGTCGACAAGGGGATCCAGATCAAGAACACATGGTTCCCGGCCAGCCCTACACCTTGCGCGGCGATGGGAGCTGTGACGATTGTTGTGGTGGAGCTGACGGGTCCAGATGAGGACATGCGGGACTTCGGTTTTGCACCGGATCCCGAAGATTGGTGGATCATCAACTGCGGTGTCCCATCATTGTGGCACTACTCGTTCGAGCAGCCGGCGAAAGGTGCGTTGGAAACGACCTGGGTTGCCATGGAGCCCGTGCAATGTCTGGGAAATCCCTGGGAACAGGATTGGCTCGAGAACCACGATGGGGACTACGATTCGTATCCCAAGGATCCTGCCCGCCCGGGCCTCGAACCTGAGGAGTTCGAGGTCATCCAGGATTATTATAATGGGGGAGGCGTTGTGGTATTCGAAGGTCGAACCGCTTCAAAATACGATTCCGTATGTCTCGCCTGTTCGTGTCCAGAGGGCCACACGCTTTTTCTTCAGGTGCGGGACCAGGATGTAGAGGCCATGGTTGGATGGGGATATCGAGTCGAACCACCAGGACGTTAGAAAGCATACCGATGAAAATTGTGCACAACACCAATCAGGATCCCGAGAGTCGTCGAGACGATATATCTTCCACAAATCCTGTCCTTTCGAACTGGCTATTGATCGTCGGTGGCGCAATCATTGTCGGCTCCGCCGTGGACATGGTGGAATATTTCTTGAGGGGGAAATATCGTGAAGGGTCCAGATAGCCGGCTATCCAGGCGCCGCAGCAGAGCGCCAGAACGTCAGGTAGTTTCGATAATCGGAGAAAATACGATGATCCCACAATTCAAAGTGTTTCTATTTCTCATCGTGATAATTTGTGCCACGACGTACACGGCTTTTGCCGCCAGCATCCAATACGATGTCAACCCAAATAACATCACGGAACAGCGATTGAAGCTGAAGGTTGAATACGAAACAAAAACGCACAATACGTACTGGTTCAGGATTTATGTCTCCGATGGCGAATCGTCAGTTTCAGCACACCGAACAGGCCGCCTGGAAGTGAAACAATCAGGTGCCATTGTTTTTGCTTGCGACGTACAGGAGCGGAGCGTGGATGATCGCCTTCAATTTCTCTTTGGGGTCAATCTGAGCTTTCTCGACGACGCGACTTTTTCATTCAGCAACTTTGATCCGAGTGGAATGCCGAGTGCGGACATATACAAATTGAACCTCGATGATTTTGTAGAACACTAATCTACCTGACCGGGTGCCGCAGCAGAGTGCCGGAACATAAGATAGCGATCTCGAAGGAAGTCTATGAAAGCCAACATATGGCGTAAGCGCCTGCAATCCATGGGTGAAGAGATTGCGAACAGTGTAAGTCACGGGGTCGGTTTGCTGGGCGCGTTGATCGTCACACCCATCTTGATAGTGGTCGCGAGCCGACATGGCGGCGCGACTGGAATCGTTGCGGCGAGCGTGTTCTCGGCGACAATGATATTCATGTATCTAATGTCGACTCTCTATCACGCGCTACCGGAGAGCCGGGCGAAACGGGTCTTCAATGTTCTCGACCACTGCGCAATATACGTGCTGATCGCGGGGACCTACACGCCGTTCACCCTCGTCGTGCTCGGTGGGGGGTGGGGTTGGTCGATGTTTGGCGTCGTCTGGGGTTTGGCGATAGTGGGTGTGGTTTTCAAAGCCGTCGGAAGGATGCGGCATCCGGCTATATCTACAACTATATATATTGTGATGGGTTGGCTTGTAGTAATTGCAATTAAGCCTTTGTGGCATCAGTTGCCCCTGTCGGGCGTGATTTTGCTTGGTGCGGGTGGAATCGCGTACACCCTGGGTGTGACATTTTTCGCGGCGAGGGGAGTGCGCTACAGTCACCTCGTGTGGCATTTGTTCGTGCTCATAGGCACGACGTGCCACTTTATTGCGATATTGTATTACGCCACCTGACCAGGCGCCGCAGCCGAGCGCCAGACCAGGGCGTCGGCGAGTGGTCATAGCAAGGATAATGGAAGAGATGGATAGCATCAGCGCGCACGATGAGGAAGCATCCCGATATGATCAGCAGGTCCGGGATTACCGCTCCCATAGCCACGATGTTTTGTTTGGAATGGCCTTCGAGTACGTGAAACCTCACGAGACGCTGCTCGACATCG
>CBDVDJ010000361.1:0-4115 GCA_965372695.1 uncultured bacterium | reverse complement strand
CAGTTCGAGCGTATACATCAAGGGCTCCGCGGCTCCGGGGCCGGTCGTGGCCACGCAGCGGGTCGGGGCCGAGTTCGCGTTCTCCAACGCGTTGATGTACTCGGCGTATGTCGTCAATGACTCGACCAACTCGTCGTTCACCGAAGACGCGCTCAACGTTTACCTCATCGACCTGGCGGCGGGAACCCAGCAGAGGGTGACCACCGACCGGTCGTTCGCGGACGGGACGCGCCGCCAGCAGTATCGCTACCCGTACTTCTCGCCCGATCAGGACTGGATTACCTACCAGGGTTTCCTGCCGCATCCCCAGGCGGGATCGGTGGATACCCTCGACGTGTTCGTCTACGATATCCAGACGCAGGAAGAGACGAATGTGACCTCCGGGGACACCACGAGCGTCCGCCGCCGCAACGGTTACCCGACGTATTCGACCGACTTCGCGTGGCTCGTGTACGTCTCCGACCGCGCTTCGCGCGACCGGTGGGATCTGTACGGTCAGAAAGTTACCGGTGGCATCGTCGACACCGACCCGAAGAATGTGGTCCGCATGACCACGGGAGGCCTGATCGGCGAGGGCCCTGAAGAATCACTGGGCGTACCGGACATGGCATGGAACTCGTCGCAGCCCATCGTCGCCGTGGTAGGCGCCGACGGATCCGACGGCGGTCTCCATCTCATCCAGACGAATGCCTCCGGTGCGAATACGATCGATGTTATCGAAGTGGGCATGAGTGTCATCGAATTCGCCTGGTCCGCAAATGGGGGGGTGCTCGCCATTTCCTCGCTGATCATTTCTCCGTCCGCCGGTGGGACAGTAAATGTGGTTTTTACCTCGACGCCGTCGGGTGTGGTCTCCAGAAAGTACGAGGCTATTATGGGGGACCGCATCGTTGACATGGTCTGGTCATCCGACTCCAGGTTCCTCGTGTACCGCGTGATTCGCGGGCTCCAGTCGTGGTTCGAAATGCTCGACATCGATGGCGGCACCGTCTGGACGCGTCCGGTCGTCATCACGGCGACGGTCGGCATCGGAACACGTGGCACCTTCGTGGCCGAAATGTCGACGGCAGCCCGTTACTCGGACGAGAACATCGTCCATTACATCCAGTACGACGTACTTCTTGCACCCAATGCATCGCCCACGATCTGGACGCTGGACATCTCCGGGGCGGTGAACCCGTAACGGCGGCCGTGGCCCGGTCATTCAGGAATCAAAGCCCCCCGCCCGTTCGGGCGGGGGGCTTTTTTTCGGGTGCATCCTCGAACCGCCGCCGGGCGCATGCCGCTTTCGCGGGGGGGGGGGAGTGTGCTACAGTGTGCGTGCGCAATCATCTCAATATCAGCAAGGAGACTCAAGTGACCGATCTGATCCGGTTGAAGAACCTCACGATTTTCGGTTTTTACGGAGTATCGCCCCAGGAGCGCGAAGTCGGACAGAAAATCGAGATCGACCTCGACCTTCACGCGGACCTGATGGCCGCGTGTACGAGCGACTCGCTGCAGGACACGATAAATTACGAAACGGTTTATACGACCGTCATGGAGCTCGTGGACGAAGGCAAGCGGTACCGTCTGCTCGAGACACTCGGTGAGGAAATCAGCCACGCGATTCTCACCCAGTACCCGGTGGAGAAGGTCGTGATCCGGATGCGGAAACTGAACCTCCCATTTCCTAACAACCTATCTCACATAGAGATACAGCTTACCAGGGAAGCCCCCCACCTCTAGAACCGGTGAGAACGAACCAAGGGTATCTGGGACTCGGATCCAACCTCGGCCGCCGGGAACGGTCGATTCTGGAGGCCCTGCGCCGTATCGAAGCTGCCGGGATCCCCGTCTCGGCGTGCAGCAGCCTTTATGAGTCGCCTCCGGCCGAAGGCGCCGGCGGCGGCCCCTTCGTGAACGCCGTGGCTGAAGTTCGTCCTTTACTTTGCCCGGAGGATTTGCTAAACCGTTTAAAGACAATAGAAAAGTCGATGGGCAGGACGGGCGGACACAACCGGCCGCGGGAAATCGACATCGATATCTTGTGCTTCGGAGACACGGTCCTGGAGACATCCGGGCTGACCATCCCGCACCTTCGTTACACCGGGCGGGCGTTTGTGCTGGTGCCGCTGAGAGAAATTTCACCCGGTTTTCGCTGCCCACGCACCGGACGCACGATCGATGACCTGATCGATGCGCTTGGAAGGGACGTGGCCATAACCCGCGTCAGCGGCCGGCAATTAATCGCCGCTCACTTACCGTGACGGACAGTAACTACATCGAACTGAAAAAGAGAATCCAGTCGCTGGGTTACTCGTCGATTGCGATCGACGGGAATATCGGCGTGGGAAAGACGTCGCTCGCCCGGCTGATGGTGGCCAGGCTCGGAGGCCAGCTGGTCGAGGAGCGTGTCGAGGACAATCCTTTTCTCGAGCGCTTCTACGACGACATGGGGTCGTACGCCTTCCAGGCGCAGCTCGTATTCCTGATGAACCGCTACCGGCAGCAGCTGGCGCTCGCCCAGACCGACCTCTTTGCCGATCTCATGGTGCTCGATTACATTTTTGCCCGCGACCGGATTTTTGCCAACGTAACATTGAGCGATGAGGAACTGGCTCTTTACGAGCGGGTCGCATCGGAACTCGAAGCCAAGCTCGTCAAACCCAGCCTTGTTATTTATCTCCAGGCGTCGAGCGTCGTCCTGTTCGATCGTATCCAGGTGCGGGGCAAGTCGTTCGAACGCAAGATTTCACGCGACTACCTGGAGGCGCTCAACGACGCTTTCAACCATTATTTTTTTAACTACAGCGAGGGACCGCTGCTCGTGGTCAACACGGACGCAATGGATTTCGTCAACGTCGAACGTCACTTCGCCGACCTTGTCAAACGGATCGGCGAGCCGGTGACGCACACCGAGTTCTACGTTCCCTCGTGGGAGTCAAAATGAGCCGTAGAGACAAGGTCACCGTCCAGACCCTTCTCGGGATGAAGCGGCGTGACCGCAAGATCGTCATGCTGACCGCGTATGACTATCAAACGGCGGTCCTGGAAGACCGCGCCGGAGTCGACATGATACTGGTCGGCGACAGTCTCGGGATGGTGGTGCTGGGTTACGAGAACACCATTCCGGTGACTCTCGAAGAGAT
This sequence comes from uncultured bacterium, assembly GCA_965372695.1. Classification (GTDB taxonomy): domain Bacteria; phylum Krumholzibacteriota; class Krumholzibacteriia; order WVZY01; family JAKEHA01; genus CBDUWU01. The sequence continues at coordinate 984 of CBDVDJ010000361.1, read as the reverse complement.
CATCCATCACCTCAAGCCCGTCGCGCGTGCCCGTACGCGCGCGTTTCTCGTGGGCGACCTCCCGTTCATGAGCTACCAGGCGAGTCCCGAGGACGCGGTGAGAAACGCGGGCCGACTGCTCAAGGAGGGTGGAGCCGAAGCGGTCAAGCTGGAGGGCGGGCGCCGGATGGAGTCGGTGATCAAGGGCATCGTCAACGCGGATATCCCCGTGATGGGGCACCTCGGGCTCACACCGCAGTCGCTCCACCAGTTTGGAGGCTATCGCATCCAGGGCAAGGACGCGGCCAGCGCGGAAAAGCTCGTCGAAGAAGCGCGATTCCTCGAAGAGGCCGGTTGCTTTGCCATGGTGCTGGAAGGCATCCCCTGGCAACTCGCCCAGACAATCTCTGGTGCCATCGACATTCCCACCGTTGGGATCGGCGCCGGGCCGCACTGCGATGGACAGGTGCTCGTCGTCAACGATGTCCTCGGACTGAACGAGGAATTCTCTCCCCGTTTTGTCAAACACTACGCAGAACTCGGGAAGGAAATGTCGCGCGCGTTCGACGCGTATGTCGAGGAAGTCAGAGAGGGCAAATTTCCCGACCTGGATCACAGCTATACCCGGGATTGAGCTGGCGATGGAAGTATTCGACGACATTCCCGCGTTGAAGAGGTACGTCTCGGGGCAAAAGCGCGAAGGGGCGCAGGTCGTGCTCGTGCCTACGATGGGCGCCCTCCACCCCGGCCACGGGGCGTGCGTCGAAGCGGGTCGCGAACTCGCCAACGCCACCCTGATCGTCTCGATATTCGTCAACCCGGCGCAATTTGCACCCGGCGAGGACATGGACCGTTACCCGCGGACTCTGGCGGCGGACCTGGACCTGTGCCGCGAATGGGGAGTTGACGCCGTCTTTATGCCCGCGTTGGAGGACATCTATCCGTCGCGGCAGCGTACGTGGGTCGCGGTGGACGAGTTGACGGAGCCGTTGTGCGGACGGACCC
>CBDVDJ010000360.1:0-4115 GCA_965372695.1 uncultured bacterium | reverse complement strand
GCCGTGATGTACGTTCGTGACCGGTTCTGGGTCGTGGTCGACCGGATCGGGAGCGACCGCCCGCGCCACATCGATGTGTTGTGGCGTTTCCACCCGTCGTGCGGCGTCACAGTCGAAGGAAGTGACGTGGTGACGAACGACAAGGGGCAGGCCAACTTTCGAATCACGCCCGTGTCGGCACAAGCGTGGAGTATTAATATTATCGCCGGCGGCGACACCCCCGGGATGATGGCGTGGTACGCGCCGAAGCTGAATGTGAAGGAACCCGCGCCGACGGCCGTGTACTCGGCACGGATAGACGGATCGGCGACGTTCGTGTGGGTGCTCACACCGGCGCGCGGCGCCGTGCCGGCCACAAAGGCGACGCTCGTATCGGCCGACGAGGCGGGCGCAAAGATCAACATCGAAAACAATATAATTGTCAGTGTTCCACTTCGTGAGGGAACGCCGTCTCTGTCGAGACCAACAGGAGGTGAGGGAGAATGATGCCGGATGAACGCTCGCCTTGCGGCGGGTCCTAATCGAGGTACTTAAAAATACGCAGTTTGTACCTGGGTTTGTTGTCTTCCTCGACCGCGGTCACCACGATTCTGGCCGTCGCGTCTTCGATCTGCACCTCATTGTCCCCCCTCGTGGGGGTAAACTCGTAGTGCAACCCCCGTACGGTTTCCCAGCATGGGAGGGACGAGGTTTCCGTCGTGATCTCGACCGGTGACCATTTCCCCTCGCCGATGATCGCGACGAACTTCGACAGAGAATTGAACACACCTTCTGTCGCGCGGATGGCCTCGTCATGTCCGAAACGGAAACCGTCCCGTTGAATCATTTCGAAATCTTGATGAATTATCGCTTTAAATTTTTCGATGTCTCGGGACTGTAAGCTCGATGCGAGGCGTTGTACGCAGAGCTCTTTCGAGTCTGGATCTTCGTTCCCGGGATCTCCGTTGGGATGATCCAGTTTCTGCTGCCCTTCCACGGGGGTAAGGAAAAACAGTCCCATAATTACAGGAATCAGCAATGTTGGTAAATGAGCTTTGCTTCTCATGATTTCAAACTCCTTTGACATCGTCTCATCGAGTTTTGGTCATTTCGGTTTGGGTCATAGCCAATAACTTAGTAAGGTCCAGTCGTGTATCGTAGCGATCAGGTGCAATCGCCCGGATCGCAATCCCTATATTGTGTAGATATACATTTAAGCGGACAAGTGTCCCTTGCGTCGTAATACGGCTCTGGGTCTGTTGCCAAGCAGCATTGATTCGTACTCCCTCTCGGGGAGCCGTGTTCACAGCTTCTGAATTCAGCGTAATCGTCTGTGCACTCGATACAGCACCCTCCAACAGCGGCCACGCATTGTTCGCAGTTGTTACACTCGTCTTGATCAATACTGACACACAACATCCAGTCGGGCTGCAGATTCGTTGAGGGAACATCGGCATTAATCTTGGCGAGCAGTTTGCTGACGAGCCCGTAGGTCGCCGCTGGAAAGGCGACCAATCCTGCGACTACCCTGAGAAACGTCTTGCGATTCATGATGACCTCCCCGTCAAAAGTGTGAAACACAATCACCGAAGTGGTTTCGTTATGGATTATGATTGATGTCGGTGCCGGTGATCGCCGAAATCAAACGAGGCGCCCAAACAAGGGAGCGAGATGCGGTATCCGTTGTGAGAACAATTTGCAGAAATCGAATCGGCCCGAGTGCCCCTACGAGCGCCACGTGTATATAACTATATATACATATAAGAAAAGCAACAAGCCTGCGGGCGTTGAAAATGTTCCAGCCAGGCTGTGACATCACCAGATGCGGGTGGCCACGAATTCGATCTGAAAGCACGATAACACACAATATAACAATTAGTTATAATGTTGTGACCAGGTTGGATCAAAAACAAGATACAATGGTCAGTGTTCCACTTCGTGAGGGAACGCCGTCTCTGTCGAGACCAACAGGAGGTGAGGGCGAATGATGCTGGACGAACAACCGTTTCTGGGATTCCCCGACAGGGGGCTCAAGTTTCTGACCGGCCTCAAGAAGAACAACAACAAGGCGTGGTTCGACGAGCACAAGGAGACTTACAAGGAGGAACTCGTCGCGCCCGGTCAGGCGTTCGTCGTGGCGCTCGGGCGCAAGCTCCAGAAGATCTCCAAAGGCGTCATCTACGACACCCGCCTCAACGGGAGCGGGTCGATCATGCGGATCTACCGCGACATCCGTTTCAGCAAGGACAAGACGCCCTACAAGGACTGGATGGGGATCATCTGGTGGGAAGGGAAAGAAAGGAAGAAAATGGAGAACCCCGGCTACTACGTCCACGTCGATCCGAAAGAAACGTTCGTCGCGGCCGGCCACTACCATTTTCCCAAACAGTTCTTCGAGGCCTACCGCCTCGCCATCCTGGATGACCGTAAGGGCAAGGAACTCGACAGCATCCTCGCCAGAATGAAACGGCTCAAGGGTGTCAATATCGGCGGCGAACAGACCAAACGCGTTCCGCGCGGTTACGACGCCGGCCATCCGAGAGCCGAGCTCCTCAAGTACAGGGGACTCTACGTCTACACGGACGCGATTCCGCGCAAGGAACTCACGACGCCCAAGTTCGTCGACCTCTGCTACAAGTGGTGCGAGAAGATGTCGCCGCTCCAGGACTGGATGGTCAAGGTGGCGAAGACGGCACGATGAGCCCCGCCGCCCCCGCATCCATCGCCGTGATCTCGGACGTCCACGGCAACCGCTGGGCGCTCGAGGCCGTGCTGCGCGACATCGACGGGCGCGGTATCAACAATATCGTAAACCTCGGCGACTGCCTCTACGGACCGCTCGAGCCCGCCGGAACGGCGGACATCCTGTTGCCACGAGAGTTTCCCACCGTCCGGGGCAACGAGGATCGGATCATCACCGAAAGCGGCCCCGGCAATCCCACGCTCGATTTTGTGCGCGGGGAACTCGGACACGAGCAGGTCTACTGGCTCGCACACCTCCCCGAAACCGCCGTGGCGTTTCATACCATGTTCATGTGTCACGGGTCGCCCGCCAGCGACACGGAATACCTCCTGCACGAAGTGAAGGTGGACGGGGCCAGCCGGCGGTCCGACGAAGGGATCATGGAACGCCTCGGGACGATCGACTCGCCCGTCATCGCCTGCGGTCACGACCACCAGCCGTTCTCGAAACTCCTTCCCGACGGAAGGCTCGTCGTCGATCCCGGCAGCGTGGGCCTGCCCGCCTACACCGACGACGCGCCGTTCCCCCACGCGATGGAGGCCGGATCGCCCCACGCCCGTTACCGCATAGTGTTCGTCACGGCGGACGGCTGGCAGGCCGAGGGCGTTACTGTGGAATACGACGTGGAAGCGGCGGCGGAAGCCGCCGAACGAAACGGCCGGCCCGACTGGGCCCGGTGGCTCCGCACCGGCCGCGCGTAGCCAGCAGACCTTTACCCGAAATCATCGCCGGTGGTGATCTCTTCGTGGACATTGTCTTCGCGGATGCCGGAGACCAGATCCGCGAGTTGATACCGTACCGGTCTCGATGGGCGAATCACGATCCGGTCACCGTCGAGGGAAATGTCGACGTCGGACCCCTCTTCCACACCCGCCGCCCTGGCGACCGACTTCGGGATCCTCAGTCCTAAGTTGTCACCGAACTTCAAAATCTTAATCAGCATCCGGAACCTCACAGTGAGTTCTAATCAAGATACTCAAAAACCCTCAGCTTATAACAGATAACACCCTTTTTTTCGACCGCGGTCACGACAATCCGGGCCATGGTGTCTTTGACCTGCACTTCCGTGTTTCCCCTGGTGGGAGTGAACTCGTAGTGCACTTCGCGCACGGTTTCCCAGCATTCGAGACACGAAGAGTCGGCGGCCGTCTCGACCGGCGTCCATTTCCCTTCGCCGAAAACTGCAACGAACTTTGACAAAGTCTCAAAAACGCCGGTCGTCGCTCGGATGGCCTCATCGTGTTCTAAACGAAAGCCATCCGATTGAATCATTTCAAAATCCGGATGCAGGATCGATTTGAACTTGTCGATGTCTCTAGCCTGCAAGCTCGATGCGAGGGTCTGTACGCAGTCTTCTTTCGAGGTTAGATTATCACAACTCGCGACTTCGTCG
>CBDVDJ010000359.1:0-4119 GCA_965372695.1 uncultured bacterium | reverse complement strand
GATGTCGATCCCCGGGTGTCAATCCTCCGATCGAGACGCGCCCGTCTAGAACACGAAACCGACACCCACCCGCCAGACACGATGCTCCGCCCATATGGTCGGATCGTAGACCGGGTTGAACTCGTCGAGACCGTCGTCGTTGACGTCCTGCAGGTAGGCGCCGCCTGGAAAACCGTTTATGTCCCCGAATTGACGCTGTTTTCATCCTTGATCATGTACACGTAGCGCCGGTAATCTCGCGGTTGAACGACTGGAGGCCGACTCCCTCCCCCAGGAAGGCAGGTTCATGACCCCGAAACGTGGCGGCAAGCCCGCCGGCAACGGCGAACAAAGCGACAATCCGCTCCTCGAGCGCTCGATCGCCATGCTCCAGCTGGTGATGGACACGATTCCCCAGCGGGTTTTCTGGAAAGACCGCAACTTCGTCTACCGCGGGTGTAACCGCGTGTTCGCGGAAGACGCCGGTATCGACTCCCCCGAAGACATCGTGGGCAAAAACGACTTCGAGTTGAGCTGGAAAGAATCGGCGCCGTTGTATCGCGCGGACGACCGCGACGTGATGGAGAACGATCTTTCCAAAATCAACTACGAAGAACCGCAGATACGGGCGGACGGCTCACGGTTGTGGCTACGTACTACGAAACTGCCGATCAAGAACACCCGCGGCGAAATCATCGGGGTGTTCGGGTCTTACGAGGACATCACCGACAATAAACTGGTGGATGAGCGGCACCGGATTCTGGAGGCCCAGCTGCGCCAGTCGCAGAAAATGGAAGCGCTGGGCACGCTGGCCGGGGGCATTGCGCACGACTTCAATAATATCCTGTCCGCGATCATGGGGTACGGCGAACTCGTCCACAACGACCTGTCCGAGGGAGACCCGCGCCGCGACGACCTCGAGCAACTGCTCCACGCTTCGGAGCGCGGCCGGCAGCTGGTACAGCGGATCCTCGCCTACAGCCGCTCGGGGCAGCAGGAGGCGACCTTCGTCGATCTCGTCCCGGTACTCGACGACACACTCAAGTTATTGCGCGCCACTCTGCCGTCCACGATCGATCTCCGCTCCGAGTTCGGGCCCATCGAAGGGGTGGTCCACGGCAGCGAGTCCGACATCCACCAGATCGTCGTCAACCTCGCCACCAACGCCGCCTTCGCCATGGGCGAATCGGGCGGCATCCTCACCATCGGCCTGAAGACGGAAGCGCACAAAAAACCGCTTGTTCACCACCATGGAGAACTCACGCCCGGCGATTACTTCCACTTCACGATCACGGATACGGGGCACGGTATCGATCCCGCGCACCTCGAGCGGATATTTGACCCGTTTTTTACGACCAAGGAAGTGGGTAAAGGAACAGGGCTCGGACTTTCCGTCGTAATCGGTATCGTGTCGTCGATGGGAGGAGCGATCGACGTCAAGAGCAAGCCCGGCAAAGGCACGAGTTTCGACGTGTACCTGCCGCGCCTGGAGCCACCGGAAGTCCCGGTCGCACCGGTCGCCGAAGATGACGTGCGGGGAACAGAACGGATTCTGCTGATCGACGACGAGAGGCCCCTGGCCGACCTGGGATCGCGCGTACTGACTCGCTTCGGATACAAGGTCTCGGTGTACGACGATCCCGACGCGGCGCTGGCCGCTTTCGCCAATGACCCTGAGTCCTTCGATATCGTGGTGACCGATTTCACGATGCCCAGGTTTACGGGAATCGAGCTGGCCCGGAAGATCCGCGCGGAACGACCGGACTTGCCAATCGTACTCGTCACGGGTTTCAGCGACGGGGTCACACGGGACGCGGCGCTGGCCGATGGTATTCCGGGATTTGTCATGAAGCCGTACCGGGCCGAAGACCTGGCCCGCGCGATTCGCGCGGCGTTGGACGCCGTTTAGCCGGCCCCGTTCTCAGAGCCCGGCGATGGAGAGCATGTCGTCCACCCGTACGATCTTTTCCCTGGGTTTCCCCTTCGCCTCGCCCCTCTCGATTTCCACTGCGTCGATTTTCTTCCACGCCTCGTAGTCGACGAATTTGATTCCCCTGCCCGCGAGTAGTTCGCCCACGGCTCCGTCGTCCCTGGCAACGCACGGCACGAGAGAGGGAAGGTCTTCGAGGAGGTGTTTGACGGTGGCGATGCTGCACGGCTTGTTGGTGCCGATGATTCCCGACGGCCCGCGCTTGATCCAGCCGGCGGTGTAGAGGCCGGGAACGACGGGACCGTCGACGGTTTCGGTCACACGGCCGTCGTCATTGGGGATGATCCCCCAGTCGTCGCGAAACGGCACGCCCGGAATGGCCACGCCGCGGTAGCCGACGCTGCGAAACAAGATACCGCAGTCGAGCGCTTCCTTTGCTCCGGTTCCCACCGACTTCTGCCGGCCGGGCTCGCCTTCGAGTGCGTTGCGTTCCAGGGTGACCTGGTTGAGCCGGCCGTCGCCGGTCATTTCGACGGGGCTTTCGAGAAAATGAAGGAAGAGGCGGCGCTCTTTGCCTTCGGGTTGCTTCGCGGCGAACTCGGTGAGCAGCTTGTAGATCTTGATGGCGCCCTTGTTCTTCGGTTCGTCGAGCTCGGCCTGGCTCTCGGGGTTGAGCTCGAGGTCGGCGTCATTTATAACGATATCGCAGATCTCGAGTTCGCCGAGTTCCTTGAGCTCCTGCGCGGTAAACTTGGCCTGCGCCGGGCCGCGGCGTCCAATGAGGTGGATGTCCCTGATCTTGCCCGCCGCCAGCGCGTCGAGGGCGTGTTCCGCGATGTCGGTAGTCTTGAGTTCGTCGGCGGACTTGGCGAGAATGCGCGCCACGTCGACGGCCACGTTGCCGACACCGATGACAACGGCGGACTCGTGGGAGAGGTCGAACGCGCAGTCTGTATAGTCGGGGTGACCGTTGTACCACGCGACGAATTCGGTGGCGGGGTGACTGCCGGGCACGTCCTCACCGGGGATGCCGAGGTGGCGGTCGGTCTGCGCGCCGCTGGTGAATATGACGGCATCGTAATATTGCCGCAGTTCGTCGAGCGAGATATCCCTGCCGACTTCTACATTACCGTAAAACGAGAACCCGGGCCGCGCCGCCGTTTTCTCGTATACTTTGGTGACGTTTTTGATCTTGCCGTGGTCGGGCGCAACGCCGTAACGGACGAGTCCGAACGGCGCCGGTAGGCGGTCGAACATATCGACTTTGACTTCCGTCTCGGAACCGAGCAGCGCCTCGGCGGCGTAGAAGCCGCTCGGACCGCTCCCCACCACCGCCACCCGCGCCGGTATTTCAGCTGTACCCAATTTGTTCATGATTAGATTCCTCCTGATTATTTCGGGCCCCTGAGGGAACCCGACATATGTGTCTGTTTTGGCGATACTACAAGCTCTTGCGCCGTTTTCAAAGCGGGAATTATCTGTCGATTCCGGTGCCAGGAACCACTGGCCGCCGTGACAGTGCCCATGTCGGCGGGCGGGGAAACGGGGCGGCGGCCAGGCTTCGTTCCAGCGAAAATCAGACACTCATCCTGAAGTATCCTGGAAATCCGGTTACCTATCGACCGCAAAATCCCCGGCCCGTGCTCCTAGATGGATCGGGCATGTTCAATGAGAGCTGCGGCAATGTCTTCGATGCGAGAAAAACTCATCCCCCCGGGCTCTCAAATAGCGTGAAGGTCTGCTTTTCACAAAGCCACTGAGATTGTTACAAGAACTGTCAGCACTATTTTCAATGCGATAAATATTCTTGCCCCGGGCTTTGAAGTCATATGCAGATCTACTCGTCATGACGCCGCTGAGATTGCTGCAAGAACTAATCAGTACTGTCCTCGATGCGATAACAATCGCACGCAAGCTTTTAATGAGCTCGCGTAAAATTATTTCATAACTTGAATTATTTTACTTGACGCGTTTTTGAATCGTTCTTTTTCACTCTTCGACGCGTTCTCTGCAGCACTTCCTAAACGCCGTCGTGATCGTTCTCACGAAGGGTCGTATTTGTTTTTGAACTTTTTGTTGTCTCGCGTTGTTACTCGCGCGCTACGCCCGCGTATCGGCTTCAAAAAGGTGCATGTTATAATTCCTGTGTTGATTAACGCTGAAACGCCCGGGGAAACGTTCACCATGAACGGGAGGCGCACGATGCGTTC
>CBDVDJ010000358.1:0-4134 GCA_965372695.1 uncultured bacterium | reverse complement strand
TTCGCCGCCAGAACTTCCGCGATCTGGTTGCGCGCGTCGATGGCGGCGCCGCGAACGGCGTGCCCGCTCATCAGCGTCTGGCGGCTCGAGTACGCGCCGAGGTCCACCGAGCAGTCGGTGTCCCCGCTTTCCACGCGGATATCGTCGACGGAGACGCCGAGTTCCTCCGCTGTAATCATCGCCCACACGGTGTCGGATCCCTGGCCGATGTCGGTCGCTGCCGTACGGACGACGGCGGTACCGCCCACCTCGGCGAGCTGTACGTAAGCGGTAGCGTGCCACGTCTGCGAGCGGTAGATCGGGTATCCCGCACCGCTTACAAAGAAACCGCAGGCGGCGCCGATGCCGCTCCCCTTGGGTAGAGTGCCTTTCTTGTCCTTCCACTTCGACGTATCCCTGACCGCTTCGAGGCATTCGCGCATACCGAGGCTCGACATGTTGAGCTCGTTGCACGTGACATCACCGGCGGACATCACGTTCTGCAGGCGTATGTCGATGGGGTCCATGCCCAGGTCTTCCGCGGCCTGGTCGAGGAGCGACTCGAACAGCGCCCGCGCGATCACCCCGCCGTGCCCACGCTGCGCCCCGCACGGGGGTTTATTGGTGCAGACGCGCACGCCGTGGTAACGCATGTTGGGGAGGTGATACGGCGCCCCCAGGAGAGAACCGGCGTAGTAAACCGTCGCGACGCCGAAGCTCGAATACGCCCCGCCGTCGAGCGTGCAGTGGTGGTCGAGGAAGACGAGCTTCCCGTCGTTCTTGACGCCGAGCTCCATGTGGTGGAGGAACTGGTGCCGTCCCCGCGAACGGAGGACCACCTGCTCGCGGGTGTAGAGCGACCGGACGGGCCGGCCCGTCTCCATGGCGAGGAAACAGACGGCCAGTTCCATGTTGGACGCCGACGCCTTGCCGCCGAATCCGCCTCCGACGGCCGGAGCGATGACGCGGACCTTGCCGAGCGGCAGCTCGAGAACCATCGCCACCGTCCTCTGGATATAGTGCGGACACTGCGTCGAGGTGTGCAGAACGAGCGTACCGCGCGAATCGACCTCGGCGAGACAGCCGTGAGGTTCGATGGCGGCGTGGTCCTGCATCTTGCTGAGCAGATGGTCGGTGTAAACGCGGTCGGCTTCGCCGTGCGCCGCGTCGACGTCACCGAAGTGCTGGGCGACCTCTCCCGTCACGTTGCCCGGGTACATCTCGTGTACCTCGGGTGCTCTGTCGGAAAGCGCCGTTTCGGTGTCGAGAACGGCGGTCTGCGCCTTGATGTCGAGGTCGATCAACTCGAGCGCCTTCAGCGCCGTATCGGGGTCTTCGGCGGCGACGGCGGCGATTTCCTCGCCGAGGTAACGAACCTTGTCCACGGCGAAAACAGTTTCGTCATAACGGGCGGGGCTCACGCCGAACCGGATGTCACCGACATCTGCGGCGGAGATGACTTTGACCACGCCGGGGAGTTTCGCCGCCCTTGAAGTATCGACCTTTTTCAAGATGCCGTGGGCGACGGGGCTCTGGAGGAGCGCCGCGTGGAGCATGCGCGGGCGATGGAGGTCGGCGATGTAGCGCGCGCGGCCGGTCACCTTGTCGACGGCGTCAACGCGGGGAACGCGCGTGTTGAGGACGCGGTGCTTGCTCATCTCCCACCTCCCTTCCCGCCGCTGTCTTCTTCGGTAAACTCTTTGTAACGGCTCACCGCTTCGACGATTTTCTGGTAACCGGTGCACCGGCAGAGGTTGCCCGAAATCGCCGACCGGATCTGAAACTCGCTGGGGTCGGGAACCTTGTCGAGCAGCGCCTTGGCGCTGAGCACCATGCCCGGCGTGCAGAATCCGCACTGTACGGCGCCGTGTTCGACAAACGACTGCTGGAGAGGGTGGAGGCCGTCGACGTCGGCCACGCCGTCGATGGTCGTGATCTCGGCACCGGAGGCCTCGACGGCGAGGACGAGGCACGAACTCACGGGGAGGCCGTTGAGGATCACGGTACACGCGCCGCACTCGCCCTCTCCGCACCCCTGCTTGACGCCGAGGAGGTCGAGTTCCTCCCGCAACATTTCGGCCAGCGTGGTTTTCGCCGACACGTAAACCTCGCACGGTTTTCCGTTCACCGTCGAACGCACTGGATACTTCATGGCCGGACCTCCTCGCCGCCGGCGCGCGCAACGGCGATGGTCAGCGCGCGTCGCACGAGGACTTCGATCAGCTCGACGCGGTACGCCGCCGAGCCGCGATAATCATCGATGGGAGTTGCTTCGGTTCGCGCGGTGGTCGCCGCCACCGCGATGACTTCGGGTTCGGGCTGTTTGCCGATCAGGTACCGGGCGGCCTCGTTCGCAAGGAGCGGCGTCGGACCGACGGCGCCCAGCGCGATGCGGGCGGCGGTGATGGCTCCGGATCCGGGACCGAGCCGGACCCATGCGGCGGCGCTGGCCAGCGCGATCTCGAGCTGACGCCGGGTACCCTGCCTCAGGTACGCGCTCCCCTCGTCGGGACTGTGGGTGAGTTCGACACATATGAGGAGTTCTTCGGGACGCTTCACGGTTTCGCCGGGACCGACGAAAAAGTGGTCGGCGTCGACCCAGCGCCGTTCGTCGTAGCTGCCCAGTTCGTAGCGCGCACCGACGGCGAGCGTCGCGATCGCCGTGTCGGCCGCCGGCCGCCCGTGGACGAGGTTGCCGCCGATGGTGGCCTGGTTCCTTATGAGCGGTGACCCCATGGCGCCGGCGGCGTCCCGCACGGCGCCGAGGGCGGGCGGAAAGTCGTAGCTGTTGGCGATCTGGGTCATGGTGGTTCGCGAGCCGACCCGGACGGCCCCGACCCGGCGCGTGATCCCCTTGAGACACGACAATTCGGCGAGCGACACGATGACGTCGGGGCGCATAATCTTCGGAGCGCGGCTCGCGGCGGGAAACGCGGCCGCGTCGGCCAGCTGGAGCATGCTGCGGTACTTGAGGCCGATGACGAGATCGGTCCCGCCGGCGATGGGCCGGGCCCTGTCGCCGTACTGGGCCATGAGAGTGAGCGCGGCGGCGAGATTGGGCGGCCGCTGGTATTTGAATTCGTGCAGTATTCGCATTTGATTCCTCTTTAATTATTAAAACAAATCATCCAGTTCATCGCCACCGCCGCCCGGCATTTCGCCGTACCGATTCAGGTGCGCCTGGATCAGTTCGCTCTCCCGTTTCGTGTACATCCCGTCCTCCTCCCACATGAACCACTCCGCCGCCGCGCCGTCGGTGAGTTTCTCTTCCAGCGCGCCGCGGATGTCTTCCGTCCCCTTGATCAACGTCGCTTTCTTTTCGCCATCCGCCAGGATCAGCACACCCGCCACCGCCGGCGACCGGGAAGCCATTTCGCGTTCGAAGGCCAGCCACCGTTCCGGCGGCAGCTGCACCGCGCCGATCGTCAACCGCAAATCGCACTGCAGGCAGCGGGCCGCTTCCCTCCGCGCGTCGTCTTCGGTGTATGCCCCTTCGATTTCCCGGAAGTCGATGCGGCGCTTCAGCGGATCTTCCGTCGGAACCACTGCACGTGCGCGCGACGCGAATCCTGTGACGCGGCCTATCCACTGCGCGGGCGGGTCGCCCGGATCGACTTCGATGGAAACGTCGCCGTCTCCGCCGAGAAACCGGTCTATTTCTGCGGCGGCCTTCCGGCCCGACGCCACCGCGTCCACAACCGAGAACGGCCCCTGGCTCGCCGCGTCGCCCGCAAAGAATACGCCGTCGGCCGGTTCCGGGACCGCTTCCGACGGCGCCTGGCCGACGGCCAGTATCACGGAAGTCGCCGCGGCCGTCTCCGTGATCGCGTCGTCGTATTGCGGGGCGAATCCGCCGCTGTCGTCGAAAACCGACGTGCAACGCCGGAACGTTACCGCTTCGACGGCGCCGTTGTGGCCGCTTATCGTGGCCGGCCCCCACGCCGGGTTGATCTCGATTCCTTCCGCCTCCGCCTTGCGAATCTCGTAGTCGTGCGCTGGCATCTCGTCGCGGCTTTCCAGACAGAACAACCGCACCGAGCCCGTGCCGCCCGTCAGCCGGAGTGCCGTCATCGCCACGTCGATGGCCACGTTGCCGCCGCCGACCACCACGACGTTGTCACCGGTTTCGATCGACTCTCCCGTGCCGGCGCCGCT
>CBDVDJ010000357.1:0-4162 GCA_965372695.1 uncultured bacterium | reverse complement strand
GATCGAGTCCATTGGGGCCTGCAGGCCAGCTACTTTACGCTGAGAAGCGATGAGCCGAATCGCACTCTGTCTTCGAGCAACCGGGACAACATTCCAGCGCTAGGCGCGTATCAGCGTTTCGACGGCCGCAACTTCCCGATCTATCCGACCAAGGGGTGGTGGACGGAGCTGAACGTCAGAAAGTACGGCCTCGGGGGCGTCGACACCGACTACTGGCAGGTGACGATGGACGTCCGCAAATATCTGGAGCTCGGCAGCCCGTACAACTCACTCGCGCTTTACTCCCTGGCGACACTGAGCACGGGCGAGGTGGGGATTGACTACCCCATCTACATGCAATTCAACCTCGGCGGTGCCAACTCTGTAAGAGGCTGGAGCCTCGGTTCACGCGACGGCAAGAACCAGTTCGTCAACACCGCAGAATACTGGCATCTTCTGGTCGACTACCAGAAGTGGAAGATCTGGTTTCTGAAGTTCGCGCTGGGACTCCAGCTGGGAGTGTTCGGAGATGTGGGGACCGCGTGGACCACCAGTGAGGAGTTCAGTCAAAGCTGGATTGGCGGTGGTGGGTTGGGCCTTCGTTTTCTGATGCCAGCCATCCTGATGTTTCGCGCCGACGTGGCCACCGGAGAAGAGGGATACGTTGTGCGGTTCTTCCTGGGGACCAAAGAGAAGGCTGTGGCCCAGCGGGATCGGGTTCGCTAGCCTCCGGCCCCGTATACCACCAAAGTGTAATAGCGCTATTGTTTTTCCAGATCTACACTGGTTTACGTGATACGACCAGATTACTTCTGCGATATCCCATAAATCCGTTGTGAAGTTACTGGACTGGGCGCCGCGGGATAACAACTCGGGCGGCAACCGCTGCAGACAGGACCATATCGTATGGGCAAAGAAAAATCTGTTTCCGGTGCCGGAAACCAATACATCGAAAATCGGCCCAGGAGTAGCGACCCGGCGAGCCGTCTGGGTGTGAAGTTCGATCCCGCCCACAGCGGCCTGCCGCTCGCTCTCGAGTCGCAGTGTTTGCACTGTAAACGCGTGCTCGCGGCGAAGATGACGACACGCGGCGGAAACGTCGTCGTCGAAAAGACCTGCCCGGAGCACGGAGAGATCGTCGAGACACTCAACGACGCCATCTTCACCGACGCCGTATCCGACCGCGCCAATTCACCACAGACCACGCATTCCGGGCACCGCATCAACCCCGTCGTCCGCTATCTTCCCAAGACCGTCGAGACACTCTGCCCCGACTGCGGCCGCAACATAGTCGGCCGCGTGTTCGACTGGCAGGGCGACGTCTTCATGGAGAAGACGTGTCCCGACCACGGGTACGTCAAGGATCGCGTGACGACCAACACCGAGCTATATCTCAAGTGCCAGCAGTGGAGTTTCCGCGAAGGAGCGGGACTCTCCAATCCCAACGTCAAGAACGCCAGCCACTGTCCCAGCGAGTGCGGGTTGTGCAACCAGCACCAGAGCCACACGCTGCTCGGCCAGATCGACCTGACCAACCGGTGCAATCTCTCGTGTCCGATCTGTTTCGCCAACGCCAACGTCCAGGGCTTTATCTACGAGCCTGACTTCGACGAGATCGTCCGCCAGCTCGAGCAGCTCAGGAGCTACCGGCCGGTTCCAGCGTCGGCGCTCCAGTTCAGTGGCGGAGAGCCGACGATCTACCCACGCTTTTTCGACGCGATACGCGCGGCGAAGGAGATGGGATTCAGTCATATCCAGATCGCCAGTAACGGCATCTCGCTCGCCGACGAAGAATTCGCGATGAAGAGCGCAGAAGCGGGGCTCCATACCGTTTATCTCCAGTTCGACGGTGTCGACGACGAGGTCTACGAATTCACCCGCGGGCGTAAACTCTACGACATCAAGTGCCAGGCGCTCGAGAACATCCACAAGGCGGGGATGAAGGCCACCCTCGTGCCAACCATCGTCCGGGGGATCAACGACGACCAGGTGCCGAAGATCCTCCAGTTCGCGCTCGACAACATCCACGTGGTCAGCGGGATCGCCTACCAGCCGGTGGCGTTCACCGGGCGCATCTCCACCGAGGAGCGCGAGGCTCAGCGCTACACGCTGGGAGACGTCGCCAACCAGCTGGCCGACACCGGGCTGATCGATGTGATGCGCGACGTCTACCCGCTGTCGATGGTGGCGCCGATCTCACGACTGATGGCCGCCGTGACGGGCGACCCGAAGATCACCGCCACGGCGCACCCGTCGTGTTCGTCGGGAACATACTTCGTGGTGGACAAGCACAAGAACGCCGTTCCCGTCACGAAACTCTTCGACGTCGAGGGGATGTTCACCGAGATGGAAGAGCTGGCGGACAAGATCGAGGGCGCGCGATTCAAATGGTGGTACAAGTTGAAGGTGCTGCGGCTTTTCAAGAAGTACTACCGGCCAGAGGAGGCGCCCGAGGGGATGACCCCGAAGGCATTCCTGCACGCCCTGAAGGGGATGACCGACAAGAAGACGGGCCGGGGCAAGTCCGGTGAAACGACATACCGCACGCTGATGGCGGCGTCCATGCATTTCCAGGACCGTTATAATTATGACGTCGAGCGGGTACGGCGGTGTGTGATCCACTACTCGACGCCGGAAGGGATGTTCCCGTTCTGTGCGTATAACTCGGGACCCATCCACCGCGAACGCGTGGAAAAGAAGCACGCCATTACGATCGAGGAATGGCGCGCGCGCAAGAAGAGGGCACCGGGTGTTACCGCGAGTTCGTGAACACGACGGATTCGAAGCGACGGAGAAGGGATCGAAAGATGGAGAAACTCGGGTTCGCGAAAACCATGAAGCTCGTCATCAGGGGGCACCGAAACCTGCTGACCAACAAACCACTGGTTGTGTCGTTCGAGGTCACTTCATCTTGCAACGCCAACTGTCGTCACTGTGACAAGGGGGGCATTTTACCGGACGAGGTACCACTGACGCCGACGCAGATCGGTGACCATTACCGGAAACTGTGCCCCGTCGCCGTCCAGCTATCAGGCGGCGAACCGCTGCTGCGCGAGGACATTGTCGACATCGTCCTCGAGATCAAGGAATCCCATGGCGCCCCGTATCTCATTCTGGTCACCAACGGCAGCCTGCTCGACCGGGACAAATACCTGAGATTGTGCGATGCCGGCGTCGACCAGTTTTCGATTTCACTCGATTTTCCCGACGAGAGACACGACGAATTTCGCCGGATGCCAGGCCTATTCCGACACCTGGAGGAAATCGTGCCCCAGCTGACAGCCGAGGGACACCGAAACGTCATCATGAATACGACGATTTCGAGCCAGAACGTCGAGCTTCTCACGCAAATGTACAAAACCGCTTCGGGGTGGGGGGCGCTCATGTCGTACAGCGCCTACTCCGCTCTGAGGACGGGAGACCCGTCGTACACGGTGTCCTCCGACGAAGATCTGAAAACAATGAGAGATCAGTTGGACGAGTTGATCGCGATGAAGGCCGCGGGTGCCGATGTCAGGAACCCCGTTTCGATCCTCAACGACACATACCGTTTCTTCGCCGAGGGTGGCATCCCCGGCTGCATGGCCGGATACCGGTTTTTGCTGATCACACCCGAAGGGTATTACCGTCCTTGCGCCCACAAACCACTCATGCACCGCTCACAGGAGGAACTGATCGAATCGTTTTCTGATTCGAACCGTTGCAAGGGTTGTTACGTCGCGATCCGCAGCTACTGTGACAAATCGTATCTGTCGCTCGTCAAGGAACATGTACTTTCCAGGTTTGCGTGACCGATGTACCTGGACCGCGGACGTCCCACCCCGCCGGGTGAACATCAGTCCAGGCTGTCTGCTGTATAGCAGGATGAGACTATGGTTCTCCACGCCAAGGAAATGCGCCGGCTGTTTTTGTATGCAGCCTCGATAGCTACGTGCCTGATGGTCGGTTGCGGCGGAAACAGGCTCAGGGTGGTCGACTTGTCCGAACTGCCCATCCGGACCGCCACACCCGAAGAGCTGGTCGCGGGGGTCAATCGCGACGCCGCCTCTCTCCAGGGATTGAAAGCAAAACTCGAGATGGCGCTAACGAAAAATCCGGGCGAAGAGGCGCGACGGTGTCGCGGTATGCTCATTGCGGTGAGTCAACCCCACCCCGGGCTCTACCTCAAAGGATACAAGCGTCT
>CBDVDJ010000356.1:0-4165 GCA_965372695.1 uncultured bacterium | reverse complement strand
CCGCTACGACGATGACGTCGAGGTCGCTGAACACGCGCGGTTCGCCCACCGCGAAAGAGCCCAGCGCAAAAAGCGCGACCGGAGAGCCCTGACCGACCTTCTGGTCGAACATTCCGGCCACCATTTCGTGCATCGATCGAGTCAGCATCGCCGGCGACCGCGATCCGACGCGGCCCTCGACGTGGTCGCCGATAAAACCGGCAATCCGGGTCCGGTCCAGCCACAGCTTCTGGCGCACGCCGTCGAGACCGGTCACGCTCGCGAACGCGTCCGTTTCGGGTTCCGGAGTCTCGATGAAGTAGTCGAAGTGTCCCATCTGGTTGCAGAGGCGCTTGGTGAGATAGGAGGAGAACCCGGCGATGGCCGCCACGCGCCGGCGCGCAGGCGGAGATGCGGTCAGAAGGCGGAACAGCGCCGCGTCGTTGCGGCTGGCCTCGGCGAGTTGCGCGACATTGACGATGGTTTTGTCTGGCGCGCCGGTCTCGGCGGCCGACTCGAGGAGAAGCGGGAGCAACTCCTCGAACGCGGCTCGCGTGGCGCGGTCATGCAGTTTCGGAAACGATCCGTACGCCATCGTGTGCAACACGTGCATCGTCTGGCGGACGTCGGTCACGCCGTACTGCGAAATAATCGCGTTGGCGCGCCCGTCGTCTTCGGGCAAAAGGAGCAGGACCGAGTGCGGGTGGACGTCTTCGCCGGCGAAGAAGCTGTCGCTGAACGTGCGCACGTTGTTGAGATGCCTCGACAACGTTTCGAGGAACGAGTCCGTCGTGAAAGGGCCGAGCGGTCCCTTGCCGGTCCGGCGCGCGAGCAGCGCGATCTCGTCGGGCGACTCGGGGACCGTGTGTGTCTTGAGCTGGTGCATCATCTGCAGCCGGTGCTCGACGAGCCGGAAAAAACGGTATGCCGAGACAAGGTTTTCCACCTGCCAGTCCTCGAGCAGCCGGAGACGGCGAATATGGTCCAGGGCTTCCAGCGTATTGGACGTGCGGAGTTCCGGGTGTTGATGACCGTGCATTAATTGAAAGCTCTGGGCGGTGAACTCTATGTCCCGTATTCCGCCAGCCATCAATTTGATGTTGAACGAGCGTTCGTGTGCGGGAATGTTGCCCGATATCTGCTCGCGCATCCGCGCAATGTCCTCGAGCGGCGTGTACGGCAGCGACGGGTTGAAGACCAGCCCGGATACGGTGTTTATGAAGCGCCGGCCGAGGGCGATGTCCCCGGCGATGGCTCGCGCCTTGAGCATGGCCTGAAACTCCCACGGACGTCCCCGGTTCTCGTAGTAGATGCGCATCGATGTTTCCGTGTTGACCAGCGGGCCGGCCTGCCCGTCGGGCCTGAGTCTGAGATCGACGCGATAGAGGTACCCCTCGGGAGTCACGTCCGTCAATGCGGTCGTGAAGGCGCGCGCGAGCTTGATGTGAAAATCCATCGAGTCGTCGGAGACGTTCTCACACACGTAAACGAGATCGATATCGGAACTGTAGTTGAGTTCGCCGCCGCCGAGCTTGCCCATCGCGATGACCGCAAAACCACCGCCGTCGTCGGGGCCGTGTAAATTCGGTTGTCTGGCGATGCCGGGGACGACGGAAACGACTTCGAGCACGACCTGGGTTATCGCGTCGGCGAGGTTGCTCAACTTGTGCGTCGTTTCCTCGACGGCGGCTTCGCCGAGGAGGTCGCGCACGCCGATCTTGAGGAGGGCCTGTCGGTGCGCGCGGCGGATCGCATTGAGTTTGCCCTCGACGCTCTGGAACATTTCGGCCTCGCGCCGGATCACGCCGGTGTAAAAAGCGGCCGTGTCGGGGTCTTCCCACGTGCGCCCGTCCATCAACCAGTACACGTAGCCGGGGTTGCGGATGAGGATGTCGGCCATGTACTGGCTCGAGCCGAATATGGTGATGAGCATTTCGGCCAGTGGCGGCGCCTGGCGAATGGTGTCGAGAAACACGGAGGGGTTGCCGGTGCGCTCGAGGTAACGGTGGAGATTGTTCAGTGCCGAGGAGGGCGAAGGCGAATCGAGGCACTCGGCGGCCAGGGCGGTGAACTGGTCGATACGGGAGTCGCGGCTCTCCCCGGTTTCGTCGGCGCAAAGCCTTATGACGACGTCGAAAAAGCTCCCGGCGACCCCCGGCGGGTCGCCGAAACCGGTCGCCGAAAGTTCTTCGCGTAGGCCGTCCGGCGGCCCGGGCGCGGGCCGCTGGTCGTCGTCGGCCTGCATCCGGCGTTCGACGATGTCGCCGGCGAGCCGGCGGATATTGTCCCGATCGGAGTTTTTCATGGCTGTGCCGCCCCGGGGGGCCGGGTGTGCAACTGCCAACATATCACTTGCTTAAACCTTTCGGCTACCTTAAACTACGCGTGGAGCAAACCATGAAAAAGATCGAAGCGTTCATCAAGCCGTTCAAACTCGACGACGTCAAGTCGGCGCTGACGGAGATCGGGATCAAGGGCATCACGGTCTCGGAGGTCAAGGGCTTCGGCCGCCAGAAGGGCCATACGGAGCTGTATCGCGGGAGCGAATACCACGTGGACTTCCTGCCCAAGAGCAAACTCGAGCTGTTTGTAACCGACGAACAGGTCGAGCCGGTCGTCGAGGTCATCACCAAAGTGGCCCGCACGGGCCAGATCGGTGACGGCAAAATATTCGTAATGCCGGTCGAAGATGCCGTGCGCATCCGCACGGGCGAGAGCGGCGACAGCGCGCTGTAAACCACCCCGGCGCGTACCCCGGCCCCGACGGGTTTTCCTCATGTTGATACTGGGAATCGAAACGTCCTGTGACGACACGTCACTGTCGCTCTACACCGAGGACCGCGGCGTCGTCGGTGTAACGACGGCGGCGCAGCTCGTCCACGAACGGTACGGTGGTGTCGTTCCCGAGATCGCGTCGCGCGAACATGTTCGTTCGATCATGTCGGTGTACGAGGCGCTCCTGGATCGGAACGACGTCGGCCAGGGCGAAATCGGCGGCATTGCGGTGAGCAACGGACCGGGTTTGATTGGATCGCTGCTCGTCGGCGCGGGCTTCGCAAAGTCGCTGGCGTACGCGCTGGGCGTCCCCGTGGTCGGTGTCCACCACATCGAGGCGCACATCCTGGCCAACGAGCTGGCGGGCGAGCGGCTCGAGTGCCCGTGCCTGGTCCTGGTGGTATCTGGGGGGCACACGCAGTTGTTTCATGTCGCGTCGGCCGGCGACTACGTTCTGGCGGGCAGCACGCGGGACGACGCGGCGGGCGAGGCGTTCGACAAGATCGCCAAGCTGCTGGGGCTGGGCTTCCCGGGAGGCCCGGCGATACAGAAGGCGGCGGAACGGGGCAACCCCGCCGCGGTCGATTTCCCCCGCGCGATGAAGAACCGCGGCGACTTCGACTTCAGTTTCTCGGGTCTGAAGACGGCGGTGCGCCTCCATGTCGAGGCGGCGGGCCGGCTCGACGACGGCGGAATCGCCGACGTGGCCGCGTCGGCGCAGGAAGCGATCGTTGACATTCTGGCGCTGAAGACCCTGGCGTGCGCGAGTCACTTTGGTGTGGGGCATGTCTACCTGGCGGGGGGTGTCGCGGCCAACGGCCCGTTGCGCGACCGGATACGTTCCGACTGCGACGCTGCGGGCATCGCCTGGCACGCGCCGTTGCTGGAATACTGTACGGACAATGGCGCCATGGTCGCGCGCGCCGGTCACCGCTATCTTGTCGGAGGCCGTGACGACGGCCTCGACCTCGACGTCTTCGCGAGGGGCATCCTCTCCTCCACCTCTCCCTGATCCCGCAACAAATCCCGGCCAGCTCTGCCTGGGGCAGCGGTCACGGGGGTTCCGGCTGCGGTCGGTCCTCGCTGCGCCGCCTTACATATTGTACCGGCGGGCTACCCCGCGAATACCGGCCGGCTCGAGCCAGGCAGCTGGACCATAAGAATAAAGGATTCCCCGTCCTTCCTCGTGATGCCTCGTTGTTCCTCAAAATGTCATTCTGCGAGTCCCGTTCTTGCAAGAAGGTACCGGCGTGCGGTGGATATAACAGTCCTGCCAGATTTCGCCCGGCGCCACATCCGTAATACCTAGGTATCAAACATGATACCATTAAAGGGCTTACGTTCGAACCTTGGCATATTTGTTGCGAAATCAGGCTCGATTACACCGTTTAACACAAGTACAACACGCGAT
>CBDVDJ010000355.1:0-4173 GCA_965372695.1 uncultured bacterium | reverse complement strand
ACAATCGTTCTCGTGGACGACGAGGAGATGGTGCTGACCAGCCTCCGTTCCATCCTCGCTCTCGAGACGGACTACAACATACAGACCTTCTTGTCCGCGAAGGAGGCGATGGAGTACATCACGAACAACGACGTCGACCTGGTGATTTCCGACTTCCTGATGCCGGAAATGGACGGGATCACATTTCTGGCGGGTGTGCGCGACATAAAGCCCGAAATCCCGCGCATCATACTCACCGGATATGCAGACAAGGAAAACGCGATCAAAGCCATCAACGAGGTAGGGTTGTACCAATACATTGAAAAGCCGTGGGACAACGAAGACCTGATGATTATCATCCGGAACGGCCTCGAAAAACAGAAACTGCTGAAAAAGCTCCAGGAAAAAATCCAGGAGATCAATGTCGCTTACGGAGACCTCCAGACCATGCAGAAGGAGATCCTGAAGACGTTTGTCTGACGGAGCCATGCTGACACGTTCCTCGACGGCCGCCGCCGCGGTCCTGATCCTGGCCGCGGTCTTCGTTGCTCCCGCGAGCTCCCGGTCTCCGGACACACCCCGATCGACAACGGACCATTTCGTGTTTTACGCCGACGCGTCGGTGACGGACGCCGAGGTTGCCTCGGCGGCTGACAGGGCCGAAGACCTTTACGAGCGCCTCGCGCGGTTTCTCGGCCGGCCCCCGGGCGGAGACCGGGTAAGCTGCACGTTGTACCCCACACTCGAGGCCAAGGGGCTTGCCACCGGTTATACGCTCCCGGCACACGCGATGCCGGGGAGCGGCGAGGTCTTTGCCGCTGTCGAGCCCGGTTTTGACGGAGAGGCCGAAAGGGCACTCGCCGGGCTTCTCATCCGCCGCGCGCTGGGACGGCCGAGGGTGGAATTCCTCGAGGTCGGCCTGGAGATGCACTTCACGACAGACTGGCGCGGGCTCGGGTACCGTTACTGGGCCGCCCGCATCGGAACCAATGACGGGTCGGCCGATCTGGGCCGCCTCTTCGACAACCGCCGGCTCGGCGCCGAGTCCGATCTGTTCGTCCGCCCCCTGGCCGGGGCCTTTGTCGACTGGGCGATCGATGCTTTTGGACGGGAAAACTTCCTGGAAAAGTACGAGGCATGGGAGCCCGCCCCGGGTGAGACGGCCCGGCTCGAGGCGGACTGGCGGGTGTGGCTCGAGCGTCTCTACCAGACCGAAGTTGTCGCCCGCGATGACGCGTCCGGCACTCCCGGCCTTCCCGGATTCCACAGAGGATTCTGCCACGCCCACGAGGGGTACCAGATTCACAACGGATACATCTCCGCACGCTCCGACGCGGCACTCGAAAAGCTCCAGACCCTGGGGGTGAATGCCGTTTCCATTACGCCATTCACCTATATGAGGAATCCTGGCGCTGCGGCGCCGCTTCCGTTTTCGCAGCACGCGGGGGCCGAAAACGACGAGGGGGTCATCCACGCGGCGATGACGGCGAGGAGGCTGGGGATGTCGGTCATGATCAAGCCTCATGTGTGGATCCACGGCGGCTGGCCGGGTGACGTCGAGATGGCAACCGAGGCAGACTGGACGGAGTTCTTCGAACAGTACTGGCGCTGGATTCGTCACTACGCGCTGCTTTGCGAGATGTACGACCTGGAGGTGCTTTGCGTGGGTGTGGAACTGGAGCGCACGTCCGGAGCGCACGGGGCCAGATGGCGGGAGCTGATCGGCCGAGTAAGACGGATATACGGCGGCAAGGTCACTTACGCCGCCAACTGGGGAGGGGAACTGGAGTCTCTCACGTTCTGGGACGCGCTGGATTATATCGGTGTGAATTGCTACTACCCATTGAGCGATGAACGCACCCCGGACGATGCGGCGCTTCGCAGAGGCGTCGAACGGGCGCTCGACCGGATTGACGAGGTCGCCCGCAAAAACGGCAAACCGGTGATCATTACCGAGGTCGGGTTCGTGAGCGCGCCGGCCCCCTGGCTCAAGCCGTACGAGCGCGATCGCCGGGCCCCACCCGACGAAGACGCGCAGTCGCGGTGTTACGAAGCGTTTTTCGAGGGGCTGTCGGGACGAAGTTCCATCGTGGGCGTGTACTGGTGGAAGTGGCCCAGTTTCCTGGAATACGGCGGTTCGCGGCACTCGGGTTTCACGCCCAATGGCAAAGCCGCCGAGGGGGTGGTGAAGAAGTGGTTTACGGGCAATTTCGCCAGATGATATCGCGGATGAAAGCAGCCGCTTCAGCGGTCGCTACTGGCCGGGACGTATCTGACTGCAAACGGGTACTTCCCGATTGCGAAATAGTGGACTTCCTTCATGCTGTCGAGGTCGAGCACGGACACAGACGGCTCACCGTTGTTGGCGCTGTACGCCGTTTTGCCGTCGGGTGTGATATCGATTCCCACCGGCACCTGCCGCGTTCTCACGACGTCGATGGACTCACGGGTCTCTGTGTCGAAGACGTTCAAGTAATTGCGCGCAGCGCATGCCACGACGGCACGCGCGCCGTCGGGCGTGAACATGACCCTCATGGGATAACCCCGGCACTCGACCTTTTCAATGATCTTTTGTGTCTTTGTGTCGATGATCACAATCGTGTCGCTTCGGCGGTTGGTAGCCCATACCTCGCTGCCGTCTGGCGTGATGGCGATTCCCTCGCAGCCGCTTCCGGACCGGATCGTTCTGACCCGCGTTCCGCTGGCAACATCAATTAATGTCACGGTGCCTTCGGCGGCGTTTGCCGTGTAAATCATTTTCTGGTCGGGACTCAGCGCCAGCATGTGTGACAGTTTCTGGCCGGTTTCGAACGAGCGCAGCAACTTCCCGCTCTTGATGTCCATCGCGACCACGGCGCGGTTGGCTTCACAGGTGACGAAGAGCGTCTTGTTATCCGGCGTAACCACCATGCCGTGAGGTTTGTAGTAGGGCGTCGGTTTGATGTCCTTGATCTTCTCCATCGATTCGACGTCGATGACCATTATGGTGTTGTTGTGATCGTTGAAGTTCGAAACGAAAGCCGTTTTCCAGTCGGGAGAAACGACGACCTCCTGGGCGCCTGTTCCTGTGCGCATAGTAGTGACGATCTTGTAGGTCTCGGCGTTGACGAAATAGAGGGTGTTTTCGTTACGGTCTACCACGAGCAACATGGGATAGTCGGCGGCGGCCAACGGCTGCGCCAGGCAGCAGATAACGGCGATTGCCAGCAGTCCGGCTCCTGTCCAGTTTTTCAAAACGGTCCTCCGGTGCGATTCGTGTGTCCAGATACAGTAAAAGACTATAATACAGGAAGATACCCGTATTATACAACTGCAAACCGGATTTGATCCCGATTAATTCCTGAATACGATCCCGACGGCATAAGTGGTTCCAGCGACGGTGTTTTTGCCGCTGAGTATGTGAAACACCTCGGCGCCGATGGCGAGCCGGTAGTGTATGCGGTACGCGATGGTGGGGATGACTTTGAGAACGTCCTGGTTGGTGACGATGACGGTGGAGCTGCCCTGGTCCTCGTGCGAACCGGTGCTGTAAACGCCGTCGAGCGTGGCTTTGATGAGCCAGTTTCCGGGAGTGAAACCGCCTTCGAGCTGAAAGAGGTATTCGTCGGCGATGTCGTTTCCGCCCCGCAGCCGGTATCCGGCCTGGCCGGTGATGTATGCGCGGATCGGCCAGATTCCCATGCCCGCCTGCACGATCCCCTCCACGTCGACCTTGCCCGATCCCAGGGGGGCGCCCTCATCCGGGGGCGAGGTGTCGTAACCGAGGGGCAGCTTCACCCCGCCCTGTATCGAAAGCGGAGTCGATGTGCCGAAGAGCAGAAACCTGCCCCCGAGCAGGAGGTCGGACAGGCCGCCGGTCACCACCTCGACGCTTCTCGTCGGGGCACCGGGGGTCGGCTCCTCGGTCCGGCCGGTGGTCACGATTTTGAACGGAAGGCTGGCGATGACGGTGAACCGGTCGCTGGCCCCGTACTCGAGGTACCCGGTCGCGCCCAGTTCCTTGTAGGACGTTTCGGAGATCCCTGGTTCATCCTCGCGGATCGTCTGGAGGTTGCCGTCCGCGTCGTACTCCTCGGTGGTATAGAGATACGAGCCCGTGAGTTTGAAGAAATAGGCGTTTTTCTTCTGCACCCACGCGCCGGCATGCGCCGCCGCGGAAAACACGGCAAGCGCCAGAATCGAGGTAACAACGAT
>CBDVDJ010000354.1:0-4174 GCA_965372695.1 uncultured bacterium | reverse complement strand
CCTCGAGTGGGTCAAGGAGCGTAGCGCCGAAGACACCGCCGAGATCGAGGCGGTGCCGGAATTCGCGCCGATCCACGAACGGCTGCTCGAAATTTTCAATTCCAGCGATCGAATCCCCTACCCCGCCGTCCGCGGCAGCTGGATCTACAACTTCTGGCAGGATGAGGCCCACGTGCGCGGCATCTGGCGCCGGACCACCCGCGCGCAGTACGTCACCGAATCTCCCGACTGGGAGACGGTACTGGATCTCGACGCCCTGGCCGAGGCCGAGGACGAAAACTGGGTGTGGAAAGGCGCCAGCGGCCTGCCTCCGGACTACAAGCTTTTCATGATCACACTGTCCCGGGGCGGCGGCGACGCGGCGGTCCGGCGCGAGTTCGACGCCACCGCCAAGGCGTTCGTCGAGGACGGATTCTTCGTTCCCGAAGCGAAATCGAGCGCCAGTTGGCGGGACGAAAACACACTGTGGATCGGCACGGATTTCGGCGAGGGTTCGCTGACCAGTTCCGGCTATCCCCGCATAGTCAAGCTCTGGACGCGGGGCACGCCGCTGGAGAGCGCCGTGACCATATTCGAGGGTTCCGTGGACGACGTCTCGGCCGGCGCTTTCAGCATGCACACTCCGGAAGGCCGCTACGACCTGGTCTACCAGACACCCGAGTTCTTCCGCGGCACCACGTACCTGATCCAGGACGAGAAACTGGTCAAGCTGGACATCCCCGAAGACGCGGAACTGCGGGGCGTTTTCAAGAAGCAGATGCTGGTGTCGCTGCGCACCGACTGGACCGTCGGCGGTAAGACCTACCCGCAGGACGCGCTGCTGGCCATCGATGCGGACCGTTTCCTGGCCGGCGAAAGGGATTTTTCGATACTGTTCGAGCCGGAAGAACGCATTGCTCTGGGCTCTGTCTCGAATACCCGGGACTACCTGCTCGTCACCACGCTCGACAATGTGCGCAGCAGACTGTACAAACACACATTGAAAGGTGAAGAATGGACCCGGGAGGAGATCGCGCTACCTGGAATCGGCTCGGCAGGCATCTCCGGTGCGAGCGACGAGGACAACGTTTTCTACATCACCTATACCGACTTCCTGACCCCATCCAGCCTGTTTATCGTAGAAGAAGGCGACAAGCCGAAACGCATCAAGAGCACACCCGAGTACTTCGACGCCGACGGCATGAAAGTGGACCAGTACGAGGCCACCTCGAAAGACGGCACGAAGATCCCCTACTTCATCGTCATGCCGAAGGGCTTCCAGGCCAACGGCACATACCCGACCATGCTCTACGGGTACGGCGGCTTCGAGATCTCCATGAGACCCCGGTACTCCGGCGCGACCGGATCCGCCTGGGCGGCGCGCGGCGGAGTGTACGTTCTGGCCAACATCCGCGGCGGCGGCGAATTCGGTCCCAAGTGGCACCAGGGAGCGATGCAGGAGAAACACCAGAACGCCTTCGATGATTTCATCGCCGTGGCGGAAGACCTCATCGCGCGCAAGGTCACCTCGCCCGAACACCTCGGCATCGTGGGCGGTTCCAACGGCGGGCTGCTCGTGGGCGCGTGTTTCGTCCAGCGGCCCGAACTGTTCAACGCCGTCGTTTGCCAGGTGCCCCTGCTCGACATGAAACGCTATAACAAATTGCTGGCGGGCGCGAGCTGGATGGCCGAGTACGGCAATCCCGACACCGACGACTGGGAGTACATGAAGACCTGGTCGCCGTATCAGAACCTCGACGAGAACGCGGACTATCCCAAGGTGTTTTTCTACACATCAACGCGCGACGACCGCGTACACCCGGCACACGCGCGGAAGATGGTCAGAAAGATGACCGACATGGAGAAGCCCGTTTATTATTACGAGAACACCGAAGGCGGCCACGGCGTGGCTGCCAACCTCAACCAGCGGGCGTACATGTGGGCGCTGACCTACGCCTACCTCTGGCTGATGCTGCGGTAGCGTCCCACCGAGCTATAATATGATCGCGAATGGGGCTGCGGTAGCGTCCCACCGAGCTATAAATGACAAGGTCGTCCGGATCGTATCGGGTCCGGACGACTTTTTGTTTTTCGACGATACTAATGATGGCGCACGAAGTGGCTGACGCCTTCTGAAAACCAAGGCCGGCCTTGACCAGCCTGGCAGTTGTTGCTATCTTTCGCGGTATGTTGTCGGTACGAAAGAAACGAACCCGCGCCGGTTGGCTGTATCTCTCGGTCGTCGTGCTCGTGTTATATGTCTGCCAGATCATTCCGCACGACCATTCCGAAACCGGGCAGGCCGACCATTATTCGGAACACCACGGCGTGCCCATCCCGCAAGGTCATCACTCGCATTCCCATGACCTCGAAATAGAAGATGAGACCGGCCAGCCCTGGCCGGCGCATCATCACGATCTTACCCAGCACGTCGACTCGCATTTCCTTCGGACACTGTCGCACGGGCTGAACATTAACCCCGAGTTCGCTTTGCAGGTCGTGCAACTCCGCCCGATCTCCGATGATGATTCTACCCCGGCGAGATGGAGCGATATCGACATCTGGGTGCCCGACACTATCCCGGGCTTTCCGCTCGATTCCCGCGCCCCCCCAGTGCGCGGCTGATTCGCTCCCATTACCAGTTCCAGACTAAACTGATAACCGAAAAAAAGGACGACGCCATGTTGTACCGAACCCATCGGTCGGCCGTCCTTGTGTGGTTAGCCCTGACAGCCCTTGTATTGGGGTTCTCAGTGCCGGGATTTATCCCCACCGCACAAGCGACCAGTCAATCCATTCGCTTCGACGACCTCGAAGCCTACGCACGTTCCCAGAGCCCCAGCGCGCGAATACTCGCGCAGGAGCTCGTTAAAGTCCAGGCGGAACGGGACGACGCGCTGCAATGGTCCAATCCGGAGATTACCTACGATCACGAAGAACTCGAGCCCTTCACAGAGTGGGTGGTCACCCTGCGTAAAAGTTTTGTGATGCCATTTTCTCACTCGAAAAGCAGTGAAGGCTGGACTGACCGCATCCACGCTGCCGAACTCCGTCTCGTCGAGGATGTCTCGGATCTCCTCGCTGATCTCAAAACTGGATACGTTCTCCTCCGATTATTAGACGCCTACCTCGCCCAGCTCACTCAGCTCGAGGAGATCGTGACAAAAGCATCTAACGTCGCTGAGGCGCGCCACAGCGAGGGCGAGATGTCCGGGGTCGACAAGCATCTCATCCAGTTTTCGGTCCTTGCCCTGGACGCCAACCGCCGAAATGCTCTCAAAGAGCGAAAGAAGACCGCGGCGCGATGGCACGCGGAAATCGGCGTTCCACTTGGCGACACAGCGGTTCTGGTAACGCCGATCGTGTACAAACCGGTCGACCTGGCGTCACCGGAGGAATACGTGGCCATGCTCGAACGTCGTCCCGGTGTTCAGTCCCGGACGGTGCTGCACCAGGCTTTGGGCAAGCAGGCCGAGGCTGCGAAACCCAGCTTCGTACCGGGATTCGATCTGTACGTTGGCTACAAACACATCGAACCGGTCCTCGACGGGTGGGTGGCTGGTGCCGCACTGAGTCTCCCGATTTTCGATCGAAAAGCCGGTGCGGCCAGACGTCTCGAGGCAGACCAACGAATCGCGGAAAACAAACTCGCGCTCTACCGGTCCCGCTCCCGAGACGAGATCGCGTCACTCGTCCACCTGATCGAGGACGCCGATCAGGTGTTATCGTCGGTCGCTTTGAGTCCCGACGACGGCACATCTGTGATCAGCAGTCTGTTTTTCTCGTATCAGGAGGGCCTGTATACGCTCGAATCGTTTCTCAACGCGATCCAGATCGTGGTGACGGGTTCCAGGGGCTACTACGACCAGCTGTATACGTACTACGAAAACATTTTTCGATTGGAAACGTTCACGGGTGCCGAGATCGTTTCCTTTTCACCCGAGGAGAGTGAAGAACAATGAGAAACACCCGGACAGGCCTTATCCTGTTGCTGGTTTTTGCCACGACTGCGTTCGCCGGTGGAGACCACGGGGATGATGAGACCCCGAGCGTGGCGGTCACGCAGTGGACGGAACATTTGGAGCTTTTCATGGAGTATCCCGTGCCGGTTAGCAACAAACCCGGGCGATTCATCATCCATCTGACCATCCTCGACGGTTTTCAACCAGTTCGCGAGGGTGCGGTCAAACTGACG
>CBDVDJ010000353.1:0-4178 GCA_965372695.1 uncultured bacterium | reverse complement strand
CCGCCCCTCGTCGCGAAACTCCGCTCCGCCTGAAGCCTCTGCCCGCGGTGACGCTATTTCGGTGGCATGCGATCGAGTATCATCCGGGCCGAGACCTCGACGGGATCGAGGCCGCTGACGACCAGGTCCGCGAGGTGCATTGTCGGCTCCACGAAGCGCTCGAAGTTCGGCCGGACCTTGTCCGAATACTGTGCCCGCACTGACGCTTCCGTGCGGCCCCGTTCCCTGACGTCGCGTTCGACGCGCCGCATCAGCGCCGCGTCGTGATCCACAGTGATGAACACCGACAGGTTGAGCAGATTGCGAACCTCTTCCCAGTACAGAGCGAACAGGCCTTCCACCACCACAAAGTCACCGGGATCCATCCGCAGCCCTTCGCCCGCGCGGCGCGAGTGAGTCCTGTAGTCGTATACCGGCCTGTCCACCGGCCGGCCCGCCGCCAGGTCGGCCAGCTGCGCAGTCAGCAGCTCATGGTCCAGCGCCTCCGGTACGTCGACCTCGATCTCGTTCTCCGACACCCCCGAGAAATCATGGTAGTAAGAATCCACGCCCAGTACCCCCGACTGCCCCCCGGCCAGTCCGGACAGCCGGCGCGCTATCGACGACTTCCCCGAGCAGGACCCCCCTGCGATACCAATCATATACGGCCGCTGTGACACCCGGCGCTCCTTTCGTTCCCCGTTCCTTCGACCAGATTAACACGGGCATGTCGCCTTTCGCGACCCCAACTTCGGACCCGGACAACGGCACAACATGCTATAAATACGTCAATTAGGACTTTTACGACTATATGGGCAAGGATCTTGCTTTACACGTCAGTGCTATGTCTGTTGATCAAAAAATAATCGTCGCCGGCCACGTATCCCGGCAGCTCCTCCGTGATTTCGCCGAACATCCGAGCGAGTTCGACGACGACATCGTCGAGGAGATCTGGAAGCACCTCGACGACTGCGAATCTTGTATCGAGGAATACGAGTCGACCCGGGAAGGCCGTCTCGTTGGCGGATCCGCGACTTCACGCGATCCTTCGCGCTCGAACGGTCGCGCCCCCGTCCATCACGAACCCGACGCGATCGATCCCGACCAGCTCCAATCCAGCTCCGCGATAAAATCAGATACGGACGAAACTGATAGTGACGCCCCTGAGCCGACGGCCGACGAATCCCCCGGGGATGATCGTTCCGGCGAGTTCAGGGACGGCCACCGTCCGACCAATGTCAGGATCGAAACCGAATCTCTGATCGACGCGGCCTGCGGCAAGAAGAGCAAAGAAGATACCGGGACTATCGAGGGACTGATCACCGGAGAGGTCCTCCCGTGCAAAGATAAAGTCGACCGTCTCGAGACGGAATCGGCCAGCGACGCGGGCGAAAGGTTGCAGAAACGGCGACCGGACCCAGATACAAAAGACGAAACCGGGGACGACGAAAAAGCCGAAGACAAAGAGAAAAAAGAGGAAGCAGCGGACCAGGACGAAAGAGACGAGCCGGAAAAAGACCGCACTGTCGAGTCGCCCGAACCAACCGCGGCCGTGGCCGCGCCGCGCAAACCTGCTGAGCGAACGTCACCAGCCCGTCCCGGGCCGCCGCGCCCGAAACCATCGCCGCGCCCGAAGCCGGCAACGCGCCCGAAGCCGACAAAATCCGAGCCTCTCGAAGACCTGCTCAACAAGGCGCTCTCGTTTTTCATGCGCCCGCGTAACGCCGCCATCGGCGGCGCCGCCGTACTGCTGATTGCGGGCGCCATTATTGTGGCCCTGACCCTCGGGGGCGACGCGGTCCCCAGCCCGGTCGCCGGTTGGGAACCTCTCGACGTCATCGAGACCAACGTCCCGCTCCAGGAGGTCCTCGTACGGAAGATGCGGCGGGGCCGGATCGCCGCGGCCACGGGAACCGACGTCACGCTCCACTTCCGTGGCGTCGACAAACTCGTCATCGCCGTCGACCTGGATTTTATCAAGGGAAATTCGTCGATATACGAAGTGATCGTGCGGGATCCGGAGGGAACGACCGTGTTCCAGGAATCGATTCCCCAGCTCTACGTCGACGACGGCCGGTTCTTTCTCAGGCTGGTTCCCAAACTGTTTGAAGCCGGACAGACGTACCAGCTCGAACTCGTCTCGCAGCTCGCCGGCGGCGATACCCGCGTGATCGCCGAGTCTGTGTTCGACGTCACCAAGTAATCCCCGCGACTATCGTACCACCGTCATCTTGCGAACCGTACGTCGCGTCCCCTCCGTCAATTCCACGAGGTACACACCCTTCGGCGCCAGACCGCCCGCGTCGCCGCGTCCGTCCCACGACATCCGGTACACGCCCGCTCCGTAGCGGCGGCCCTGCACCAGCCGGCGCACCACCCGGCCGCGCACGTCGTATACCGTCACGCTCACTGGTCCCGCGCCGTTGACCTCGATTCCAAAAACCGTGTGACCGCCAAAAGGATTGGGTGCGTTGGGATGAATCGCCAGCGGGTACGACGGATGGCCGGCGACGCCCGTCGGCGACTCCGGCACGTCGATATCGACGCGCTTGATCTGGCCGTTGGCGCCCCACATGGGGGCGTCGGGCCCCGCCGTGACCGCCGCTTCGCCGTCGATGGTGAACCGGATCAGTTCCCCGGGATTGGCGCCCTCGTCGATTGTGGGGGTGAATGGATCGTCGCGGTAGACCGCCATCATTCCGTAACTCCCTGCCACCGTCACGATGAACTCTCCACAAAGCGCGCCGTCCGGGTCGTACGCGCGTACGACCGAGCCGGGCGGCACCGGGGCCCCGGCCGACGTGGCCGCGGTGCTCCAGAAGTTCACCCACTCGGCGGTGGGCAGTACCGCTTCGGCCGCCAGCCCGACCTTGATAACGTCACCGTTGAACGTCCACACGGCGGATCCGGGACCGGTCTCCGCGGCGGGCGCGCCGTCGATCTCGAAGTCGATCACGTCGCCGGGTTCGGCGCCCTCGTCGACGTCCGGCGTGAACGGATCGTCGCGGTAGACCGCCATCAGCCCGTAGCTCCCCGCCGTCGTCACCGTGAACTGGCCGCAGAGAACGCCGCCGGGGTCATAGGCGCGAACGACGGCGCCCGGCGCCACCGCCCGCGCATTGAAGGTGACGCCGTCGCTCCACACGCTGATCCATTCGGCGGTAGGAACCGGCTGCGCGCCGGCGATGCCCGGCAGAACAAAAAGAACGATGAACAGAAGTCGTCTCATCGATTGATTCCCCCTTTAGAATAGGAGAGAGGCGTTCTTTTCCTCTTCCAAAGCCCTCACAGCAGGGGTCCTTCCTTCCTCCGAAGTTATTCAGACGCAGGATTATTATTGCGTCTGACGCAAGCAGGTTGTCTTCGGTATCAACAGTACTATGACCCCATCCGACTCCTTTACAACCTCACCTGGATTTCGGCTCAGCCTTATACCAAGTGTCTCCTCCTCGTTCTTCGGAACAAGGGATCGTAAGGGTCTCCCCAGTTGACGGGTTATCTTTCCCGGCATGCCATCCCTGATACCCCGGAAGAGCCACGGGCGGTATACGTTTGACCTATATCCCGTGATGCTGACTTCCCCGTTGAAATAGCGGGTCGTTCTCCTCAATTTGGTCTTTACGAGGCTACATCTAGGTTCACTCGCGTTACGGCCTGCCGGTTTGCATTGCCTCCTTCTAGAGACTTTGTCGGACCGCTTAGACACGGTGTGTTACCATCCCGCATCCGGCCCCGTGCTACGGGGCTGATAAACCGAGTACCGACAAAAATACAATTCGCGAGGTCCCTGTCAAAGGGGCATTTACCCCGGACGGCACCTCTCAGCCGACTAGATCAACACGCCCTTAGCTGGGCACTCATTTCAACAGCACCATCTTTTTCGTGGCCACGTATTCACCGGACACGAGACGATAGAAATACACGCCGGTTGCCACCGACTGACCTTGGTTGTTTTCTCCGCTCCAAGCTAATGTGAAAACACCCGGTCGTTGATATTCGTTTACCAACGTTTTTACCAACTGACCATGAACCTTGTACACATTAAGATGCACTTGCGTCGGCGTCTTTGTTGAATTCTTGATCGTCGTGGTAGGGTTAAAAGGGTTGGGGTAATTCTGGCCCAAGGTGTTATGATATTGCTTGTTAACCTCAATGCGTCAAAAATCAGGCTGTTCTGAGGGCCCGGGCGGTCCGTGTGA
>CBDVDJ010000352.1:0-4180 GCA_965372695.1 uncultured bacterium | reverse complement strand
GGATCAACCGGGAACAGAAGAAGAACGACCACGAGCGCATCGAGTCGATGTACAAACAAAGCCTCATCAGCGAAAAAGAATACCTCGACTCGAGGTATAAGTACGAGATCGCCGTCAACGCCTATGAGGCGGCGTCGGTGAGATACGAGTATACCCGGATACGCGCGCCGTTCGACGGAATCGTCACCGAGCGCCTCGTCGACGAGGGCGAGAACATCACCATAGGTGCGCGTTTGTTCGTCCTGGCCGACACGGATCCGCTCCGGCTGACGATGTATCTTCCCGAAAGCGAGATAAAGACCATCCGCGGCGGACAGGTGGTCTATATCGTTCCCGACGCCAATCCGTCGATGAATTTCACCGGCCTGGTCGTCCGGCTCGCTCCCGAGGTCGACCAGAGGACCGGTACGGTGAAGGTGACGGCCGAAACCCGTGGCGGCGGCCTTCCGGGCAGTTTCGTTCGTGTGAAAATCGTGACCGACACCCGTCTATCGACGCTCGCTGTCCCGCGCCGCGGCGTCGTTTCCGATGCCGGCGACCGGTATGTGTTCATCACCGAGGCGGACACCGTCCGCAAGGTCGAAGTCGCGGTGGGATACGAGGACGAAAACTTCGCGGAAATACTCACGGGCCTCGAGGAAGGCGACAGCGTTGTCGTGGCCGGGTCCGGCGGAGTCCGAACCGGAACAAAGATAAAGATCGTTGGACGTGAGGACGACGCAGAGGCGGTTATCGACACGGTCCGCAACGATTCCTGATAGCGAGGAACCACTCCAGTGAAAATCATCGAGTTTTCCATCCGGCGGCCCGTGACGATCGCCATGATCTTTGTCGCTACCGTCGTGTTCGGGTTCGTGGCCCTGGGCCGGCTGAACCTGAAGCTGCTCCCCGATATCTCCTACCCGACTCTGACCGTTCAGACGGTATATCCCGACGCCGCTCCTGCGGAAGTCGAGAATTTTGTCACGCGTCCCCTCGAGGAGGCGGTCGGTGTCGTGAGCGGGCTGCGCGCCGTGCGTTCGGTGTCAAAGCCGGGGATGTCGGAAATCACCCTGGAATTCACGTGGAAAACACAGATGCAGTACATCGCCCTCGATGTGCGCGACAAGGTCGACCTCGTCCGGCTGCCGCGCGAATGCGAGGATCCGGTTATTTTACGGTACGATCCCGCCCTCGACCCGATCGTCCGGATCGGCGTCTACGGCGAGGACAACATGATCCGGCTCCGGTATATCGCGGACCGCACCATCAAGAAGGAACTCGAGTCGATCGACGGCGTGGCGAGCGCCAAAGTACTCGGCGGTCTGGAAGAGGAAATCCAGGTAGAGCTCGACGAGCGCAAGCTGGCGAGTTACGGAATTCCCATCTCTCTGGTTACGGCGCGACTCGCGGAGGAAAACGTCAACCAGTCCGGCGGCCGTATCCGCGACAAGGGCGCCGAGTTTCTCCTCAGGACGGAGAATGAGTACAAGAGCGTCGACGAAATCGCTCACACCATCGTCCGGGAAGAAGACGGCCGCAAGGTGATCCTCACAGATCTGGGGCGGGTCGAGCGCGGCTATATGGAGCGCGAAATCATCACCCGTCTCAACGGGGAAGAGGTCGTCGAGGTGGCCATCCACAAGGAAGGCGACGCCAATACGGTCGAGGTGGCAAAATCGGTCAAGCGGCGGCTCGCCGTGCTGGCGTCCCAGCTCCCCGACGGCGTCGAGACCAGGGTCCTGTTCGACCAGTCGCGGTTCATCAAAAAGTCGATATCCGAGGTTCGCTCCAACGCGATTCTCGGAGCCATTCTGGCCATTTTTGTCCTGTACATCTTTCTGCGCGACCCGCGCAGCACGTTTATCATCGGCCTCTCGATCCCGATATCGATCATGTTCACGTTCGTGATGATGCGCCAGCTCGGCGTCTCCCTCAACCTCATGTCGATGGGGGGACTTGCGCTGGGGGTGGGAATGCTCGTGGACAACTCGATCGTTGTGCTGGAAAACATATCACGGCACAAGGAAAAAGGACTCGACCGCAAGCAGGCGACGTCCATAGGGGCCAGCGAAGTTTCCCGCGCGGTCATCGCGTCGACACTCACCACGGTGTCGGTATTCCTGCCGATCGTGTTTGTCGAGGGATTTGCCGGCCAGGTGTTCAAAGACCAGGCTCTGACCGTGTCCGTGTCGCTCATGGCGTCCCTCATCGTCGCGTTGATGCTGATCCCGATGGTATCGGCTCTCAGGTTCAAGTTTTCCACACCGGAGCCGGAACCCGGGAAAGAACCTTCGAAATGGAGAATCGTCCGCGGGTCGAAAAAGACGGGCCGCGCGGTTTTCGTTCGGACCCCGATATTTCTCTGGACCCAGTTCTTCAGACTGATACGGCTTGTCGGGCGGCTTTTCAATCTGTTGATGCGTCCGCTGATTGCCGGATTCAACCGGATCTACGGCGCGATCGAACGCGGTTACGGCCCGACGCTTCGCTGGACCCTGGCGCACCGCGGACGGTTCCTTCTATCGATGGTCGGGTTGTTCGCCGCCTCCCTCTGGTCGGCGAGTTTTATCGGACAGGAACTGATTCCTCCGTTTTCCCAGGGAGAATTCAGCTTTAACGTTTTGCTCCCCGAAGGGAGTCCTCTCGAGTCGACGGACAAGAAGATGCGCCACCTCGAGGAACTCACCGCAAAGATGCCCGAGGTCGAGTCGTACTTTACGAGCGTCGGCATGGCGAGCCGCGTCGGCAGCAACGTCAAGATCAGGGACAAGAACCTCGGCCAGCTCAACGTCGTTATGAAAAACAAGGGCAACCTCCGGGAGGAGGAGGAACTCGTCTCCAGGATGCGGGGGCGGTTCGACGGCGTGCCGGGGATACAGTACAAGTTTTCACGTCCAGCTTACTTTTCGTTTCAGACCCCGGTCGAGGTCCACGTGTTCGGCTACAATCTCGAAGTCGTCAAGGAGTTCTCAGACGAACTGGCCGCGAAGATCGCCGCCGTCGAAGGGGTCAAGGACGTCAAGACGTCGCTCGAGTACGGCAACCCCGAACTCAACGTCCACTTCGACCGCGTGCGTCTGTCGTCGCTGGGGCTGTCGCTCAACGACGTTTCCAATACCCTGAAGACAAAGATCAAGGGCGACGTGCCGACGAAATTCAAGGAACGGGAAAAACAGGTGGATGTCCGCGTTCGGACCAGCGTCTGGCGCGCCGATAATATCGAGTCGATGCGCTCGCTCGTCGTGGCCGAGCGCGAGGGCCGACCGATTACGCTGGCGACGGTGGCCGACATCAAAGTCGCCAGGGGGCTGAACCAGATCTCGCGCATATCCCAGCAGCGCGCGGCGGTCGTCACGGCGAATATCTCCGGCCGCGACCTCGGGAGCGTATCGGATGACATCAGGGCCGTTCTGGCGTCGACGCAGATCCCGCCGCAGTTGACCGTCGAGTTGGGCGGGCAGAATGAGGAACTGCTCAACTCCTATCGCAACCTGCGGCTGGCCCTGCTTCTGGCCATCTTTCTCGTTTATCTGGTGATGGCGGCCCAGTTCGAATCGTTCATACACCCGCTGATCATCATGTTCACCGTTCCGCTGGGCGCGATCGGGGTGTTCTTCACGCTCCTGCTGTTCGGCAAGTCGCTGAGCATCGTTGTGTTCATTGGTGCCATCATGCTCTCCGGGATTGTGGTCAACAACGGCATTGTGATGATCGACTATATCAACCAGCTGCGCCGCGGGGGCATGAGCAGCTACGACGCGATTGTCGAGGGCGCAAAGGTCCGCCTGCGGCCAATCCTGATGACGACCCTGACCACCGTGCTGGGGCTGCTTCCGATGGCGCTGGCGTCGGGTGAGGGAGCCGAGATCCGTGCCCCGATGGCGCTGACGGTGATCGGTGGTCTTCTGGGTGGTACCATTCTCACGCTGCTCGTGATTCCGTCGCTGTACGCGATGGTGTCGAGAGTCCGGGTGCAGAGGAGCGCCGGATAACATGCGACTGTACGAGGACGCCGTCAAGAAGCCCGTCGTGGTATTGCTGTTCCTCATCACGCTGTTCGTGATGGGTATCATCTCCGCGTACAAACTTCCCGTCGAGTTTTTTCCCCGCATCGAGCTCCCGTTCATCGGTGTGTACGTTCCCTACCGCGACTCCCACCCCGAGTTTATCGAGCGCAACATTGTCAAACCCATCGAAG
>CBDVDJ010000351.1:0-4194 GCA_965372695.1 uncultured bacterium | reverse complement strand
GTCGTCAGTGTGGTCAAGGAGGCGTCGGCGGCGAACGCCTTTATCATCCACACGCTCGTTACCGACGAGCTCCGCGGGCAGATGGTGCGGGCCG
The DNA here is from genome assembly GCA_965372695.1 of uncultured bacterium. Lineage (GTDB taxonomy): Bacteria > Krumholzibacteriota > Krumholzibacteriia > WVZY01 > JAKEHA01 > CBDUWU01. The sequence continues at coordinate 4,100 of CBDVDJ010000351.1, read as the reverse complement.
GCCGCCGCTCCAACGTCGAGACGATCGACCTGATGGGCACGCTGCTGGCGAGGCTGTCCGACAGATTCCATGTAACACCGGCGGAGAAGCCGGGGCTCTTCAGCCAGCTCAACCGCCATTACTTCCGCCGCGTCGAGTCGGTGGAGTTCGCCATCAATCACGACGACGGGCTGCGCGTAAAGGAACTCGTCGATGCCGAGATCGTCCTCCTCGGCGTTTCGCGTACCTACAAGACTCCACTCTCGGTCTACCTCGCCTACCGCGGCTGGTTCGTGGCCAACGTTCCGGTGATCCTCGACGTCGCGATCCCGCGTATCATCCAGGATCTTCCCGCCCGCAACATATTCTGCCTCGACACCAATCCGGCGCGGCTCGCCGAGTTGAGGCGGACGCGCGAGGCGTACCTCCGCGGGGCGGTGGGGGAATACGCCGATGTCAACTTCGTGCGCCGCGAGATCGCGTGGGCGCGGGGTATATTCTCGAAGCAGCCGAAGTGGCGCGTTGTCGACGTGACCAGCAAGCCGATCGAAGAGATCGCCTCGGAAATTCTCTCGCTGAAAGAAGAGGAAGAAGATTCCTGAAGCGCTCGCCGTGTTATCCTCGACGAAGAAACGGGTACAAACGATCGATATGAAAGACGACTTTGAAGGAATCGCCCCCAGGGAGGCCGTCTTCGGCACGCCGGGAGGCCTGCCGGGACAGGTTTTCGCCGCCGAGATTCTCGAGCGGCCCGTAGTACTCCGCCGTTCCCGGGAGGGCCTGGAAGTCCACATCGACCGCCGGGGCGTGAGCGAAGCCGTGTACACGACCGAGGGCAAGAACCGCCTGTGCCGGGAGACGCTCCAGGGGGACCGTCTGCAGCTGGCCACGCGCCTCGACGAAGACATCCACGCGTTCATGATGGAGGCCGGCGACGGGTCGTGGCTGGAGATCCCCACCGCCCGGATTCCCCTGCGCTGGGCGTCGGGTGGGGTGCTACCCATCGTGACCTGGTGGGGCCGGGAGTGGTCGCCGTTTTTCTTTCGCGATATCGCGCCGGTGGGATGGAACATCGCCGCCGGGGCGTCGGAGACCGACGCGGAGCTTCGCCGTCCCATATCGTTCGGTCTGCGCGAGTTTGTCGAGGAGACGATCGTGTTGTCGCAACCGCCGAAGCCCGGCATCGAGATCGTCGCAAAAACATTTCCCCGCATCATGGACGACGACACCCAGATGCGGTCGGCGCTCGAGTCGGTCAACCGGCACCTCGCCATTCGATCGCGCGAAGACGGTCTCGACCTGCCGCTGTTTCCCGAGGACGCCGGCGAGATACCCCGGGCGCGTTCGATCGACGCGGACTTCGCGCCGACGAGGACCCGGCTCGTCGTGAGAAGCGACGACGGCGAGGAAGAGCTGGCGAACGTGCTCGTGTGTTTCAACCTGCTCGAACTCGGCATAGAAGTGATGTCGGTCGTGCGCTATCACCTGGCGGACGACGACTACCTGCTCGACGGCGAGATGCTCACCCCCGTCGGCGGACGGGTGGAATTGATCCGGATGCCCGTGGCCATGATCTCGACCGACTATCTGGAAGAATCGTTCGCCACGACCGGCAGCGGCCTGGTGTACGAGCAACCGCCGCTGGTCGACTACGACCCGAAGCACGACGTATGGAAACAGGTGCGTGTCGGGCAGCCGTCGGTCCTGCCCCATCGGCCCCCGCGCCGCGACGAGATCACGGTGTTCGGGTGGGACGTGGACCGTCGCGCCGAGCTGGCCGGCGAGTCCGTGCGGGACAGTTCGTGGAAGTCGGACCGGATGCGGATCCGCCACAGGAAGTGGGGCAAGATGTTCGCCCGGTTCTTCGAGACCGGGCAGCGTGTGGGGCCGCCGCGGGAGACTTATCCCTACTTCACCGCCGGGGCGGCCAAGACGGCGGCGTACTATTTTGCGCAGACGAAAGGACGTGGACCTGGATGAGGCTGATTCGATGGATGGCGCCGTGTGTCGCTCTGATGGCCATATTGACGACGGGGTGCGGGAGCAGCGAGGGACAGCTCTTCGAGAAGACGATTCCCGCCCCATCGCTCGACGGGAACATGTTCAACGAACCGGTCGAACAACCGATCGCCGTGTACCTGCCGCCGGGTTACGCGTCCGCCGACGACCGCTATCCGGTGGTGTATCTGCTGCCGGGGTTCAATACCGGAGTGGAGTCGTTTCTCGACGGGAGTTACGAGGGGTTTACGCTCGCCGCGTCGATGGACCAGCTCATCGCTTCCGGCAGGATCGACGGGATGATCGTCGTCGTCGTGAGCGGCCGCAATTTCCTCGGCGACAGCTTCTTTGTCAACTCTCCCGTCACCGGCAACTGGGAAGACTATCTCGTTCGCGACGTCGTCCGGTATGTGGACAAGAACTACAAAACGCTCGCGTATCCGGAGAAACGCGGAATCTCCGGTTACACGACCGGCGGCAACGCCGCGTTCGAAGTCGCCATGCGACACCCCGACGTGTTCTCCGCCGTCTACAGCCTCAGCCCCGGGCTGTTCGACCGCAAGGGCCTGCGCCTGCACGGCATGATGGGAGACAGGGACATTATCGAGACGCTTCTCGAGAAACGGCGCGAATTCGGCGCGATGCCCCGCGAGATGGCGCACGAATCGTACGTGTCCTACATCGAAGCGTTGTTTTCGGCCGGCGGGCCCCGCGACCTCAACTATGTGTTTGCGTATGCGTACGGTTCGGCCTATGCCCCGGACCCGTTCAGCAACGCTCCCTATGTTTCTTTCCCCCACATGGGGTCGGGTAGTTCGATAACGCTGAACATGACGGCATGGAACGACTGGGACCGCGGTTTCGGCCGTATCGACGAAAAAATAGAGACGTACGAGGACAACCTCCTGCGGCTCCGCGGGATCGTGTTTGAGTTCGGAGGCTTCGAACGCGACTGGATGCTGGACGGCGCCGAGTACTTCACCAAGCGCCTCAGCCTGGCCGGCGTTGCCGTCGAACTGGTTGTGCCGGAGGAAGAGCACGGCGAAGACCACGATGAAGGGAGTGACGGAGGACACATTTACGAGTTACGGAGCCGTCTGGAAGAACAGATGTTCCCGTGGTTCTCCCGGATGTTCGCCGCCGATTAGCGGCGGCTTACCAGTCTCACAGCACCATGGACCTGGAAAACCTGTTTGAAGATTTCCCCGAGGAGTTCGGCGACGAAGAGTTCATGGAGGAACTCATCGACGACGGAAACGTCCGTATAGAGCGCATCGTCTCCCACGGTCATTCGTCGCCCGACGAATTCTGGTACGACCAGGAAGAAGATGAATGGGTCGTACTCCTGTCCGGCGCGGCCGCGCTGGTGTTCGACGACGAGGACGAAGAAGTGGTGTTGCGGCCCGGCGACCACATCCGCATACCCGCGCACAGAAAGCACCGCGTCTCGTGGACGTCTCCCGGCGAAGAAACCGTGTGGCTCGCCGTCTTTTCGCCCGCCGCGCCGCCCCCGGACAGCAACGATTCGTGATACAATGGCGTATTGCTACTTATACATTCCCGGTCCGTAACCGCAACGCAAGGGAGGCAGGGGAGTCGTGGCGGACAAGACGGCGCAATTCAGATTCTACGCGGAGCTCAACGACTTTCTCACGGCGATCAAACGGCAGAAGTCGTTTCCGTACCGGTTCATGGGCAAGCCGTCCGTCAAGGATGCGATCGAAGCGATCGGCGTGCCCCATCCCGAGGTCGATCTCATCGTTGCCAACAAGGAGTCGGTGGGTTTCGACTATCACCTCGACGATGGTGACAGGGTGTCGGTGTATCCCGTGTTCGAGAGTTTTGATATTTCACCGGTGATACGCCTTCGGCCGGCGCCATTGCGAGACACGCGCTTCGTAATCGACGGACACGTGGGGAAACTCGCGCGGTTATTGCGCATGCTCGGTTTTGATGTGACGTACCGGCCCGACTTCGAAGATTCCGAGATCGTACAGATTTCGGCCGACGAAAAGCGGATCATACTGACCCGGGACGTCGAGCTGCTCAAGGCCAACGCCGTGACCCATGGATACTGGGTGCGGTCGATTTCGCCCAACGAACAAGTGGGCGAGGTTCTCGAG
>CBDVDJ010000350.1:0-4194 GCA_965372695.1 uncultured bacterium | reverse complement strand
GAGGACGACTGGTGGGCTTCGATATCAGCAGCTCCGGGGGAGTTGCTCGCCCCCGGGGCATGTCGAGCACGACGCGGAATCAATGAACGGAACAGGAAATGCACGGGTCGTAAGACCTCACCAGCATTTCACAGAGTAGTTTGATCTCTTCGTCGCTGGTGTCGAGGCCGATCTGTTGCTCTACCAGGGCACTGAGGTCGTGGTGAATGTTCGCGTTATTCTGGGTCGTGGGAATAATGCAGTTGGATTTGACGATCTTGCCTTTCTTGTCGATCTGGAAGTGGTGGTACAGGATTCCGCGCGGAGCCTCGACAGCGCCGACACCTTCGCCGGCTTTGACTTTGTATCGATTCCGCACTTCCCGGTCGCCGCTTCCCAGCAGACCCTCGATTATTTCTATCGATTCCAGCGTCACGTGATAACACTCGACCAGCTGGGCGATGTTGTTCATGAAGGGATTGTGGCTGACCGGGCTCAGCCCGAGCATATTCGCGGCCTTGAGGGCTTTTTCATGGAGGTGCCGGCTGTTGTTGTTGAAGCGGGCGAGGGCGCCGACTGCAAAAGACCCTCTGCTCAACCGGGCAAATTTCGACGTGGAAAAATCTTCCTTGTACTCGTTGGTCATGTCGAGGTAGTCACCCACGGGTTTGACGACACCGTCGGACGAAATCAGGTCGCTCCCTATCCAGGGATAGTCGCCGTCACCTTTCAGGGAAACGAACTCGGTTTCGCGCTCGAAGCTCGGCATCTCGATCGCTTCGAAGACGTTGAGAGCAGTCAGGAGGTCGGGGAGCGCGGCGCTGAGCTTTTCCTTCAGCCTTTCGAGCTCGCTGTCGCCCGGTATTCTCGTCATGCCTCCTACCACGAGACTCACCGGGTGCGTCGTCCGGCCCGCGATCAGGTCACACACCTCGTTTCCCAGCCCCTTCAGCCGGGCCGCTATCTCGACGATGTCCCGGTGTGATTCGATGAGTGGAATGACGCTGGGCGCGCCCAGAAAATCGGGTGCGGCGAGGAAAAAAACGTGAAGCACGTGACTCTGCAGGGTTTCACCGTGTTTGGCCAGCAGGCGCAGCTGGCGCGCCGTATCGGGAATCTCGACTTCCATGGCTCTTTCCACGGCACACAGGCTGGCCAGGGCGTGGCTGATCGAGCAGATACCGCAGATACGGGCCGTCAGGATGGGCGCCATGTTGTGGGACATCCCTCGCAGCATCGCCTCGAAAAACCGCGGGGTCTCCACGACCGCCCATTTCGCTTCGACGAGCCTGCCGTTCCTGATTTCGATGTGAATGTTACCGTGACCCTCGACACGAGTCAGGTGTTTTATATCTATATTCAAGGTCCGCTTCATGTCATCACTCCACTGAACGCCCCGAAGAATTCGAGACTCTCCCTGATTTCGTCTTCGGAAAATCCCTTCTCGCGCGATATCTGCAGGAAAGATTCGATGTTCGCGTCCGGCGCGGGGCCGCGGCAGCCCAGACAGCCCGCGCCTCCGGCGGTGCACGGGGCGCCGCATCCGCCGCGGGTAATGGTGCCAAGGCAGATCATGCCGAGGTCGACCACACAGACGCTGTTATTCGCCTTGCATTCGAGGCATACCGGATACTGCGGAAACGTTATTTCCGCTCCCGTTATAATGTTGACTACGACCTTCTCGACCTCCGCTTTCGACACCGGGCAACCGGGAATCTCGAGGTCGACGTCGACCACGTCGCTGATCTTTCTGACCGGGCCGGTCTCGACTTTGGCGTCGCCGTAGACTTCGGTCACGACGTCGTCGATGGGGAAGCGGTTCTTCAATTGATTGACGCCACCGAAGCACGCGCACGACCCCAATGCGACCAGGACCCGGGCCCTCGACCGGATCTTCTTCAGGCGCTCTACTTCGTCGTCTCTCGATATCGAACCTTCGATCAGGGCGATGTCATATTCGTCGCTCTGTTCAGATGAGATCTCCCGGAAATTGACGATCTCCAGCAGGGAGAGGAAATCGATCAACGAGTCTTCCTTGTTGGCCAGCTGGAGTTCACAGCCTTCGCAGCCAGTGAAGTCGAAAACGCCGATGCGAGGTCTGGCCAGTTCGATGCCGAGGTAGTTCAAATTGCCTCCTTCAAATTCAGTACCGACCAGTAATCGAATACGGGCCCTTCCACGCAGGTGAAGGTCGATCCCACCATGCAGCGGCAGCACTTGCCCATGCCGCAGTGCATCCTGCGTTCCAGCGAGACAAACATCCGGTTCATGGGAATGCCCAGCGAGTCCAGGTGGTTACACACGAACTTGAACATCACGGGCGGGCCGCACACGATGGCGAAGGTGCTCTGCGGTTCGATGGTGACGTCATCGAACAGTTTGGTGATGAGGCCGGTTTTGCCGTCCCAGTTTTCGTCGCCGTTCTCCACGATCGTCATGAGGTCGATGTGACTGACTTTCTGCCATTCATCAAACTGGTACGTGAAGAGCAATTGGGAAGGATCTTTGGCTCCGTAAAGAATATGCACGTCGCCGTACTCTTCCCGGTGCTCGTTTACCCAGAAGATCGGCGCACGAAGAGGCGCCAGCCCGAGTCCGCCGGCGATCAACAGAATGTTGTTGCCGGTCATTTTTTCCATGGGAAAAGACGTGCCGAAAGGGCCCCGGATTCCGACCATGGCGCCGCGTTTCGCCCTGTGGATGATATTGGTGGAGCGGCCGGCCTTTCTGATGCACAGCTCGATGAACTCCCGGTTGTTGCTCGAACTCGACAGCGATATTGGAAACTCCCCGAACCCCGGGACTTCGAGCATCACGAACTGGCCCGGACGAAAAGAGAAGAGTTTTCTCTCGGCCGGATCGATGATTTTCAAATGAAAGAGCTTTTCCATTTCCGTGAGTTCGATGATATTGACGATTTTACACCTGTAATTCTTGTAGGTGTGCATGATGATGGATTTGCGGGCGAACTCCGGCGGCCGGGTCATGAAAGGCTCGAGGTTGATATCCTGCTTTGGCAGCTTGAATTTCGATTCCGTGCTCATTCTCCGGTCTCCTGCCTGAGGTCGTTTATGACATCCTTGGGGTTGATGCCGGCCAGGCAGGCCCGTCCGCACCGGTTGCACCCCACACAAATCTGTTCATCGTCGTTCTCGGAAAATCCGCGGTAGTGGTGATAGAACCTGTACTTGAGCCTGTCCTCCCGCTTCGGCCTGAAGTTGTGGCCGCCCGCCACTTCGGCGAAATCAACGATGTTGCATGAATACTGGATACGCTCTTTGTGAGCCGTTTTCAGGCTGACGTCGATGTTCTGTTCGATGCCGTAACAGTAGCAGGTAGGGCAGACCATCGCGCAGGTACCGCAGTTGAGGCACTTGTCTCCCCATTTTTTCCATATAGGAGACGTGAACTCGATGTCGAGAAAGGTACGGAGTCCCGACACCTCGACCTTGGTCTTGAAGCTCTTCTTGATGAGCTTTCGCCTGGCGATATACTTCCTGTCGTCTTCCTCGGTCGGTTCGGCGATCTCGACGTTTTTGAGGAAGTTGAAAGCTTTGGACGAATTGATGGACAGGTAGTATTTGTCTCCGATGTCCGAGCAGAACAGATTGAAGCCCTCGCGAACCGCGTGGTGATTGAGCGACTCACAGAAGCAATCGTCGGGCGGCAGGTGATCCATTCCTATAATGAAGGTGTTCTTGCGCCTGGTGATATAGTAGGGGGAAGGAAAAGCCCCGGTCAGAAAGACCTTGTCGAGAATCGTGAGGGCGTTTATGTCGCAGGGGCGCAACCCGATGATGACTCTCGGATGGACGCGGTATTCTATTTTCTGTTCCCAGCTGTCGTCGTCGAATTCAAACCGCGAAAGTTCTTCGCGAAATGGCAGAAAGAAGTTTTTGATGGACGAGTACGTGACGGTGTAGTCCAGATCGATCTCATCGAAGGACTGCACCCGCTGGAACTGATAGATCGGCGTGCCGTTCTTGTCGGTGGCAACCTGCCTGGGCCCGATCGTCTGGTTTTCCGCAATCAGATTCCTGACGAATGTCTCGAACTCGGGCTTGGTTATAGTCTTGTAAATCATTGGATTCTCCTTAGCCCCTTTGTCGATCTGAATATACCGGTTTTATGCGGTATTAATCCAGAAAAAGCGGTCAGGTCGGGACGGGCGTGTACGCCCGCCGATACCGTAAACTGTCATTTCTGTATATCTGT
>CBDVDJ010000349.1:0-4206 GCA_965372695.1 uncultured bacterium | reverse complement strand
CATATCAATTCACTCAGGGAACATATCATATTCAGATTATGTTTTACCAAACACCCATTATGAGGTTGGGCGGTATTTTATCCCTAATGTCTTTTGGAGGTTTGCTTCTGATCTGTATTAATCATAAGGAGTTTTTTAAGTCATGAAAGTTATAGCTATCATGCCGGCTTATAACGCGGCCAAAACTTTAGAAAAAACTGTTAAGGATATTCCTAAAGGTGTGATTGATGAGATTATCTTAGTAGATGACAGTAGTAGTGATCAAACTTTTAAAGTTGCTAAAAAGCTAGGTATCACTAGTTACCAGCATCCTCAAAACCGCGGTTATGGTGGCAATCAAAGTCCTGATAGTAGATGACGAGGAGGAATTTTCCGGGGCGGTCGCGGAAAGATTGCGCAACCGCGATTACGACGTGGACACTGCTGACAGCGGCGCCGAAGGGTTAGATAAAATCAAGGCGGTTGATTACGACGCCGTCCTGCTCGACTTGACCATGCCGGAGATGGACGGTATGGAGACGATGCGACAAATGCTGGAATATGACGACCAGTTGCAGATCATCATTCTGACCGGTTACGGTTCCGTGCAGGGAGGGGTGGACGCTATCAAGAAGGGGGCGGCCGATTTCCTGGAGAAGCCCGCCGACATCGAAACTCTGTCCAGCAAGCTGGAGGCGGCCCATGAAAAGCGCGAGGCTGACTTCGAAAAAGATCTTCTGAAAAAAGTTTCCGATCTGATGAAAGGCAAGTCCTGGTGATAGCGCGTGATCCCGCCTACTTGTTCTTGAACGGCAGAAACGTCATGAAATCCGCGTGGTGGACGACGTAGGCTTCCGTCGTCCGCTTGACCATGTCGCCCTCGCCGGCGTGGGCGGCGATGATGTGGCACACCTGCGGGGGTACCCCCGCTTCCATCGCCAGTCCGACGCCGCTGAACGGATGCCGGACGTATTTCCCCATTTCGCTCTTGCAGGACTTTCCATCCCGGATATCGTATTCGAGCAGCTTGCCGACGTCGGCAAGAATGGCGCCCGCGATGGTCACGTCGAGGTCGACCGGCAGGTCGTCGCCAAAGAACTCGTTCATCTTGTTCGCCGCGTCGCGGGCAACATGGACGACGCACCGCTTGTGCGCCATGAACGAAACCTCGAGGTCGGGCACGAGCAGCGTGAAGGGAATCGTGTTCAGGTCCTTGGCGGTCAGGGGACTGCGCTCCAGCGCCAGTTCCCACGTCTTTGCCGTCGCTTCACGCAGTTGTTCGTCGTGGATCCACTCCAGCTCGGGCCAGAGGTCCAGCACTTCCTTGTTCATTGTTTCTCCTTATTGATATCGACACGCCGGTATCAGCCGGCGAGGATTTCCTTTGCCCTGCCCATGTGTGCCGCGACGTCGACGCCGAACGGACAGGCGCGATTGGCGGGACGGAAATCGACGCCGTCCAGCCTCTGTGCCTCCGCCGGGAGCCGGCGGAAGAGTTCTTTTGCCTTCTCCTTTTCCCCGTACATGTCGTGGTACATGAGGAATCGAAGCGTGGAGGCGATTTCCACCGGGGCGTCCACCGCCGGCCCGCAGATGTGGTCGCAGCCGTCGCATGCCTCGCGGCGGGTCGCCTTCGAGTAACGCTCGAGCGCCTCGAGATCGGCCCGCCCGAGATCGTACTGGTCGACGGCGGCGGCGATATTTTCCTTGAGCTTCTCGAAGGTGTCCATGTGCGAGACGGCGGCGCTGATGCGGTCGTCGGCCCACACGGCCTTGAGTACGGCCTGGTGCTTGTTCCAGTTGCCCGTCTGTTCGAACTTCTTCCAGCTGTCCTGGAAAGAGACCTCGGACCGCTGCGTTTTCATCGCGATGAGGCCGATGTTGGCCTCGACGCACGCGTCGATCGCCTTGTTCAGCTCCGCGTTGCCATATTTCGAGTAGTCGTAGCGGAACATGATCGAGTCGATCCACGGTTTCTTCGCGGCCAGGGTGAGCAGCTCGTCGACGTTGCCGTCGTGGCAGGAAAAACCGAAGAAGCGTATCCTGCCTTCTTTCTTGAGGCGTTCGACGGTCGGCATCAGCGCGTCGTCGAGCGATGCGGGATCCTTCACCGCGTGCAGGTAGTACATGTCGAAATAATCGGTCCCGAACCGGTCGAGCCCCGTCGCCAGCGTTTCCTCGAGTCCCTTCGGGTCGTGCTTGTCGCTCTTGCTCGTGATCCAGACCTTCTTGCGGATGTCCTCCTGGTTGACGAAGCTCCCGACGGCGGCTTCGCACTTGCCGTTGTTGTAACAATCGGCCACGTCGTAGTAGTCGACGCCGAACCGGAACGCTTCGGCCAGCTTGGGGTCGTAGTTGGAGTCGAGCTTCATCGCCCCGCCCATCAGGAGAATGGGCACAGTCTCTCCCGTCTTTCCCAGCACGCGCCGGGGAACCTGGGGGAGCGTCTTGTCGCTGCTCGACTTTTTCGGCGTATCTTCTTCGGCGCGGACGAAGGGTACGTTCGAGGCTGTTATCGCCGCCCCCGCTCCCACGGAGACGCCGAGTTTGAAGAGGTCGCGCCGGGTGATCTTCTTCTTGTTCTTCTTCGTCATGTCGTCTCCTCAGGTTTGCGGTTCCATCGACTGTTGTCTAGCTCTCGAGCAGGAGAGTTCGATCTTTCGAGCGGCTCTCTCCGACGGCCGTCACGTAAACGGCCGCGTCATCGATCACCGGGCATTCGCGTTCGCAGATGCCGCATCCGATACAGAGTTCAGGCCTGATATAGGGTTTGTTGAGTGTCACCCTGGTGCCGTCCCAGCGCGTGATTTCCTCGTCGTACGTCCCGATCGCCTTGGGGCTCACGGGACAGACCTCTTCGCAGACCACGCAAGGGGTCTCCATGGCCCAGGGGAGGCACCGCCCGCGGTCGTAGAACGCCGTGCCCACCCGGATCGGTCCTTTTTCGTCGTACGATCCGATCCCCAGCTTACGCTCCACCGAAATTTTCTGGATGGCGCCGGTGGGACAGACCTCGCTGCACAGCGTGCAGTTGTACTGGCAGAAGCCGATACTGAAGTCCATCACCGGCGTCCAGAGACCCTCGAAGCCGCCCTGTTTGAGCGTCGACGGCTGGAGTACGTTGGTCGGGCAGACGTTGATGCACTGGTCGCACTTGATGCACCGTTCGAGAAACTCGTCCTCTTCCACCGATCCCGGCGGCCGGATCGCCTTTTCGTTGAATCCGCGCTTGTTGACGGCGGCCGAGAGCCGGAGGAACGGAAACGCGAGTATGCCGGCGATCGCGGCAAAGAGCCAGCGCCGCCGGGGTACGTCGGGACCCTTGACCTCGGTCTCGGGGAGCTTCGAGATGAGGGGTTTGCCGAACAGCTTCGCCGTGCCCTCGCGGATCGATCCGACGATCCGGTCCTTGACCGGGACGGGGGCCAGCCGGAAGGTCAGCGCGTCCTCGGGACAGTCGTCGATGCAGTTGAAACAGACGAAGCACTCGCTCTTGCGCAGCGCGGCCTGCGGATCGGCGGCGCCTTCGCAGTGTTTCATGCACAGGTTGCAGTCGGTGCACTTCGTCAGGTCGCGGTCGATCCGCCACAGCGAAAAGCGCGAGAGCATTCCGAGAAGCGCGCCGAGCGGGCACAGCACGCGGCAGAAGAATCGCGGAATCACCAGGTTCATCCCCACGAGGGCGATGATGATCAAACCGACGAACCAGGCGCCGGAAAAGATGCGCTGTTCGGAAGCCCCCGGGGCCGACGAAACGAACGAGACGACGCCGCCGTTGAGACCTTTTTCGTCGAGCATCCGTGACGCGTTGCCGGCGACGAGGTCGGCGGCGGGCGCGAGGGTCGTCGTCATGGTCCGCACCAGCAGGCAGATCGGATCCAGGAGGCCGATCTGGAGCGAGCCGAACACGGCGAGTATGAGAAAAACCGCGAGGATGTAGTACTTGATCTGGAAGACGGGGCGGTAGCGGTTGACGTCCATGTTGTTCTTGTTGCTGCGGATGTTGAAGAGCCACCCGAAGAACTGGTGGAGCGAACCGTAGGGGCACATCCAGTTGCAGAACACGCGTCCCAGGAGCAGCGTGGGGACCAGAACGAAGAGGCCCCTCCAGAGCCACCGGTACACGGTGTGCGTGGACAGGGCCGTGGCGATCCCGACGAGCGGGTCGACCTCGAGAAAGAGCGAGACCGGGTAGCCGCCGAGGCGGCTGAACCACGTGACCCACAA
>CBDVDJ010000348.1:0-4208 GCA_965372695.1 uncultured bacterium | reverse complement strand
CGGACTTCTTGAACAGATCTTCCGCCTCGCGATACTGACCGAGAGCGAGTTTCACCTCAGCCCACAGGTAACGGGCCGCTTTCTTTTCGCTCTTCGAGTGATCGCCATCAAGGTAAGCGCGGACACGTTTGTCCAGCTCCAGGTACTGGTCCCGGTGCTTTGCCAGAGACTGGAGCGAATAGAGATCGAGCTCCAACCCGAGATCCGGCAGAGTAACGGCGCGGCTGCTTACCTCCGGCTCGGAGGCCGGCGACCCGGTGTCGTCGCCGGCCACAGCCGGCGAAAGCGCCACCGCCATCACGAACAGCCCGCACAAGAGGACGAGTAATCCCGTTCGGTTTTCTGAAGTTTGACGAAACATGGTATCGACTCCTCAATCACCGGTTCGTGAATACGGGCACGGCTCCCTTGGGGCCTTCCGTCGTTATTTCGACCGTGTGCGTGTGGCTTTCCACCTGCCGACCTTCGGCGTCGACCACGACCATCCAGTACTTGTAAGCGCCGTCCGCCAGAGGCAGCCCCGCTTCGTCCTTACCGTCCCACATGACGTGCGCCGGGGGAGCTCCCCTGCCGCCGAACTTGCGGACAACGTGATTGGTCTTGTTCAGTATCTCCAGGGCCCACGAATCCGCGACAGCCTTGGTATTGGCCGCGAGGTGGAACTTGGTCACCGACCGTTCGCCGATCGGCGAGAACACTTCCGGATCGGCCTGCGAACTCGCGAAGAATCCGCCAAACTGGTAGATGATTCCGAGCCGGTGGGTCACACCCAGCTGTTCGTCCGACGCGGCGTAATCGAGGCGCAGCCCCGGCGTCACGAAGAAGCTGAATCCGCCGGCGGGCGCCTGTTCGGTAAAGCCGAAACGAAGTCCCATGGTGCGGTGGACCCAGAACTCTGTACCGATGCCCAGCGACGCACCCGCGTCGGGGCGATAGTCCACTTCGCCGGCCAGCAGGGCGCGTCCGGAAAGGAAGTTAAAAGCCACGCCACCCCTGAAGTCGGCCGGATAGTTCTCGTCGATCGAGCGCAGATTGAGCGTCGGTCCGCCGATGTTCAGGATCGACGCGCCCAGCCGGAGGGCCGGGTGGACCTGGTAGAGAACCCCGAGGTCGAATCCGACACCGGAGGCGTTGAACTCGTCGATCGACTGGCGCACGACCTTCAGGTTGGCGCCGAGATAGAAATTGCGGGTGAGGTTCTTCGACGCCGACAGCAGAAACGCCATCTCTCCTTCTTCGAACGACCCCAGCGACTCATTCAATTCGTTCGTTTTCTCGAAGTCGCCCGACCCGAGAGAAAGAATCGTGAGTCCGAAACTGGGGAACCTGCGCCCCGGAACCGCGAAGCTGAACGAGTTGATCGTCGTACTTTCGTACAAAAACGACGTCTCGAACGACACTGCGTTCTGCGAGAGCTGGGAAAGTCCGGCGGGGTTCCACACGATGCCGAGCGGCTCGTCCGCCACTGCGACAAACGCACCACCGAGGCCGGCGGTTCGCGCGCCCAGATAACGGGACAGCCATTCGCCCGGCTGGCCACCGTTCTGGTCCTGCGCCCTGGCTTCGCCGCCGATACTCACGGCGCCGAATACCAGAACGGCTGCCAGCGCGACGGAGATAGTTTTGTGTAAAGTTGAGCCTGTCATGAGTCCCTCCTGATCAGCGTACAACGCCGACTTTGCGGCGCATGCTGTTGATCGTTTCTCCGTTTCGGACCGCTCCAATGAGCACGATGTAACCTCCGCTGGCCACGACGTCGCCGTCGCCGTTGCGGCCGTCCCAACTGAATTCGTTGAGTCCAACCATTCCGCCGACGGCACCTTGTTCGAACTCGCGTTTCAAGACCAGTTTGCCCATCAGCGAGTAGATATCGATCGTGACCCTCGCGTTGTCGTCGAGTTTGTAAGCAATTGTCGTGGGCCCCTCACCCGGGTGAAACGGGTTGGGGTAATTGGTGACGGTGCCGCCGGGCTTGTTCGGGTCGACGAGCGCCGTCTCGATGTCGTATTCGGCAACGAGCGCGCCGGCGACGGCTCGTACCCTCGTAAGCCCCGCTTCACGGGGGCTGAGAAAGTCCGCGCGGGCAAGCCCGCCATCGTCGGTCAGAGAATCGACCGGCGTGAGCGTACCCAGCCCGCTCAACAGCGAAAACACGACCGGCTGGCCGGGAACGCCGTTGTCGTACTGGTCGACCACGTCGGCCAGAACCGTCGCGTGCTTGTTGCCGCCGACCCAGCCAGGCGAGCTGCTCAGACGCAACTCGGAAGGTGCACCGGGTGAAACGGTGATGACTTCGGTCACGGCGGGTGCGTTACCCGCGTCGTCCGTTATCACCAGGACGATCGGTTCGGCGAAGGTATACGATTCGATCACCGTCCGTTGCCCCTGCAGCAGTTGAAACTGGGTGGTGAGGAGCGTTCCGCGTCCCGCGTCCTGCGTGGACGCGTTCTGAACGGCGACCGTCACCGTCGAGTTGATTTCCTGGATCACGCTGCCCGCGTCGTTGGTCACCTTGACCGTCAGGTTGAACTCGTCGCCCGCCTGCACGGCGGTGGGGGTGACCTCGGCCTCGAGGTGAAAACCGCTGGAAATCGCGCGAATCTGTGTCGTGCTCGTTTCCATCGCCGGTTGCGTGACGTTGGACGCCGTGAGCTGCTGGAATCCGCCCGTCGACAACCGCACGCTCATGTCGGCGCGCCCGTCACTCATCGGCGTGTCCGGCGGCAGTTCCGCGAGGGGGTCTCCCGACGTGATACGGATGACGTCGGTGACGCCTCCCACCGGGTTCCACCACGCGTCGGTGGCGAACACCGATACCGTAAACGCATAGTTGATCGACTGGTCGGTCGGCGCACCCGTGCGTCCCTCGAGCGTACCCGGAGCAACCGCTTCGCCCGGCGCGATCACGACGATCCGTGAGTAGGGACCGGGATGAACGGTGACGGGATCGGACGTGTGCGGCGATATCCCGCCGTCGTCGTTGTCCACCGCCGTGATCGTCTGCATGCCGATCTTGTATAATGTGGCCGGGAGAATCAGTTCGCCGTTGATCAGCACCGTGTCCGTCGGCATGCCGGCGAACGGGTCGGTCGAACTCAGGCCGATACTATTATTGACGCCGGAAACCCGGTTCCAGAACTGATCGACGGCCCGGATGGTCATGCTGAAGGTCGACCCGGCGTTCTGGTCGGTGGGCGTCCCCTCGACGCCGTCGTCCGTGCCGCCGCGGGGCGTCTGCCCGGGCAACAGGACCTGGAGCCCGGTGTAGGGACCGGGCTGCACTTCAAAGTTGTTGCTCGTCCCCACGTGCGGGGGAGACGAGAAATCCGAACAACTGAAGGACACGGCGCCGCCGGCGCCCTTAAACACCATGTCGCCCGCCCACACGCCGTTGGCAAAGGTCACCGCTTCGGGCACGATGCTCCCGGGGCCCGTATTGGCCGTGAGAATCGCGTCACCCTGATAATCGGGGATCGTGTTGCCCCCGACGTCCGTGGCCCGGATCGTCACGCCAATCGACTGCCCTGCTACTATAGAAGCAGAGATGGCGCTGATCTCGAAGTGGTCCGGGGCGCTCGGAATAACGAGCACTCCCCCGCTCGTCATTCCCTGGATCGAACCGTTGGTCTGGTCGGTGAGTGTCAATGTCTGGGTGCCGACGGTTCCGAATGACAGCGTGAACTGGCGAAAACCGCTGGTCATCGCACCGGTAACCGGCGTACTCGCGCCGGCGTCGCTCGACGTGATGCGAACGAAGTCACCGCTCGGGAGCAGGTTCCAGTAATCGTCGGTCGCGTACACGTCGACGGTGAACGTCTG
This sequence comes from uncultured bacterium, assembly GCA_965372695.1. GTDB lineage: Bacteria > Krumholzibacteriota > Krumholzibacteriia > WVZY01 > JAKEHA01 > CBDUWU01. The sequence continues at coordinate 389 of CBDVDJ010000348.1, read as the reverse complement.
GCCGACGGCCTGCGACGCGGGCGAACCCGTCAGGCCGGTGGCGCTGCCCGGCCACGGATCCTGTCCCGGAAGCACGATCTGCACGCGCGTGAATGTTCCCGGGTGGACGGTGAACGGGTCGCTGGTGCCGTTGATCAGCGGGTTAGCGTCCAGTGACGCGAAGATATTCACGTTACCACGGTTGATGCTCGTCTCGTCCGCCCGATACATCGTCACCGAACCAGTCCACGTTCCGCTGGTGAGCGTGATCACGTCGGGCTCGATACGCCCGTCGCCGTAGCTCGTGATTTCTTCGAGTCGAACGTCCCCGGAAAACCCCGACACGATGTCCCCTACGGGGTCGACGGCCATGACAGAGAGCGCCATGGGCACGCCCGCGTACTGGTTTT
>CBDVDJ010000347.1:0-4212 GCA_965372695.1 uncultured bacterium | reverse complement strand
CTGCCCGGCCCGCACGACGGCGAGATTGAAGGCCGCGACGGCGTGATTCCCGTCCTCGGCCAGAACGGCCTCGAACCGCGCCGACGCCCGTTCCAGATCATCGTCACCATAAGACAACACCCCGTCCAGAACCAGCAGGTCGAAGTCCCCCGGGTATCGCCGGCACGCGTCCTCGATATAGACGCGCGCGTTTTCTTTCTGCCCGCTGGCGAGATATCCCCCGATCAACCACTGGGCTTCGTCGCTCGTCAGCGAACCGTCGTTGTACGCAACCGCCAGTCGCGCCAGCGCGTTGTCGAGTTCCCTCGTGATCGGGGCCGATCCCGAGCGCACTACCACCGGCGCCGCTTCCAGAAGACCCTCCGCACCCGGCAGCACCATCTGTCCACGCCCCGACGCCACCGCCATCGCGCGGGTCACCGGGGCGAGGCCTTCGGCGTTCGGGTCGAACCCCTCACCGCCGGGCAGAGGCCTTAACCACACCGTTGCGGCGATGAACACGGCCACAGCGGCGCTGGCCAGCAGGGCCTGGCGGGCCGGATTCAGCCGCCCCACCCATCCTCGCTGGCCGCGACGGTCCTGGTGCCCCCTCACGGTGTCGCGCCCGGCGATTTCCCGAGCCGCCTGCATGGTATCGCTGCCGGGCATGTCCTCGGGCGGCGAGTCGTCGTGGGCGCCGCGGAAGCGGACGACGAATCGATACGCATCGAGACAGAAGTCGCACCCCTGCAGGTGCGCGCGGACGCGCAGGCTGTCGATTTCGCCGGTCGTCCCCTCGGCGAACGACGCGATCTCCTCGTGGGAGAGATGATATGCTTGATCGTGGGGTTTATTCATTATATTGGACTCCCCGGCGCAACCGGCACCACCCACCCGGCCGACACCCGGATCAATCTGAATAGACGGATGAGAGCCGGATTTTACCGGTCCGATCTGTGGATTTCGGCCGAAAAATCTTCGGGAATCGCTTCGGCGTCGGGCGCATCGCTCAAAAACAGGCAGCGGAGCTGCCGCAGCGCGCGATTGATGGCGGTGTAGACACTTCGCTGTCCGTCCATGCCGAGCCGCTCCGATATCTTCCGGGCCGTCAAACCCTCCTCGAAACGCAGCGCCAGCAACTTCCGGTCCTTATTGTCCAGTTTAGCGGTCAGTTCCCCCAGCCGCTCGATGGCCCGTCCCCGATCGGCGTCCGCCATCACCTGGTCGGGAGTCTTCACGCTGCCGCTCCCCCAGAGCTCCACCTCGGCCCTGTACAGGTGCGCCATCAGGCCACCGGCGGGGACGCCGCGCCGGCGGGCATCGTTCTCGTAGTCGAGGCGTTTGAGGTGCCTGCCGTCGACGTTGTCGACGATCCGTCCCACCGCGGCCACGACGTCTTCGACGCTGTTGTGCCCCTCGGCCCCGATCGTCTGCAGAAGCGCCTCGTATCCGAGACCCTCGACGAAGTGGAGTGTAAAAACTTTCTGATCGAACGGCCGCAGGCGGTCGTACCCCCTGGGCAGCTGCCGGCGCCCGCGCTTGCTGCGCAGAAAATCCACCGCTTTGCCCCTGGTGACGAGTACGAGCCACGTCGCGAGCGATGCGTTGCCCGCGTACTCCCGCAGTTTGTTGTCGTAGAGGTCCTTGAGGACGTCGACGTAAACCGTCTGGATGTCGTCATTGTCTTCGACGAAAAGTTGTTTGCGGATAACGGACATGATCAGCCCGGTGAAACGGCCTACGAACGCGTGCCAGGACTCGACCGATCCGGACAGAATCGCGCGCACGAGCTCGAGGTCTTGTCCGGCGCGCGAAGGCGGCGGCGATTTTTTCCTGGCGACGGGAGACATGGGTTCTCCGATCAGGGGTGTTCGAACGAACGGGGGAACGGTGCTCGCGAGCACTTTTTACCGGAGGCGCTCTCCAAGGCGTTCATTGGGGAATATATCACAAAAAGTAGCCTGGCGTCAAAGGTTAACTTAATCGTAACCTGTTATCAGACCAGAATTTCAGTGTGAAAACAATCACTTGTCGATTGTTGCCGGATTATTGAAAAATCGTCTGATCCCGGCCGGTAAAACGCGCCGCCCATCCGACCAACCTTCCTTGTGCATTGGTGCATGCGGAAGCAAACAACGTGATATACTGAAGCGATGACACCACCCGGCAAGCTAAGGGCAACGTTTTTTCTGCTGATATTTCTCCCGGCGACCGGAATCATCACGGTGTCCGGCTGCGGGAGCGATCCCGCGGCGGACTTCGTTTCGTCCGTACCCGGCATCGAGCGGGAGTTCGCCCGCCACCTCGTTTCCGACGACGACAGCACAATCGTGTGGTATTCCCGCACGACCGGCATATACCCGTTTCGCGACGCCGGCGCGGCAATCATTGAAGCGCTCCAGGCCAGCGCCCCCGATTCGTTCGACAGGACCCGGGACGCCCTCCTCCCGCACCTCGAACGAATCGCGTTCGTCTACTTCGCACAATTCTATTCCCGCTACTTTGAGTATGAAGTCACGTTCTGGTCGAACGTCACTCCCGCCGACGCCGCGCGACTGGCGCAGGCGCGCGCGGGATTGTACGAGACCTTCTCCGATACGACCCTGTCCGCCGCCCGGAAGATCGAGCGCGTCGAGTCCATTCTGGCGGTGTACGAATCGACCGGGTATCTCCCCGGCATCGCCGGGTGCTGGCACGAAATCGGCAATCTGACGGCCGCGATCGACAAATCACAACAGCTGCGATACTACCACCGTGCGCTCGCCCACGCGCGGCGGGCACAGACGTTTCCACTGATCTGCCAGATCCTCGGCACGCTCGGGTATGAGGCGGACATCGCCGGCGACGCCGACTCGATGTTTTATTACTGGAACCAGTCGCTGCTCGTCGCCGAACAGCACAAACTCCCCGACTACGCGGGGCGCATCTACGAATTCTTCGCATATCACCACCGGACCGCGGGGCGTCTCGCGCTGGCGCACGACCTCTACCGCGATGCACAGGCCGTGTGCCGCCGGTTTCACGGCGGATATCGCGAATTGCGATTCGTCGTCAAGCTCGTGGAGTTCTACAACGAGCTCGGGTGCTGGGAGATTTCGGGTCGGTTGCTCCAGCGCGCCGAGGTGCTCGAAGCGCAGGTACCCGGGGGACCCGGCGGCGACATTTACCCGCCGAAACTTCGGGCCGGTGTCGCGCGCGCGCGGTATCTGATGGCGACGGGGCGCATCGACGAAGCCGAGACGATTTTCAACGAAATCAAACCCTTCATCCGTCAGCAGATCCAGCGCGACCAGTATCCGCGGTTGCTCTTCACGTGGGGCCGGGACCTGCTCGAGAATGGCCGGGGCGATGCCGCTGCGCCATTCATCGACGAAGGACTCGTGTGGACCGAAAAGGTGAACTTTCCGTACCTGGTTCCCAAGTTCTTCATGCTCCGCGCGCAACTCGACTACGAACGTGGAGATTACGACGCGGCAATCTCCGCGCTTTCTTCGTTCGAGAAAACGACGACGGGATTCCCCGCCCGCTACCGGCGAGAGTGGATCGCCAGCGACGTCATCCGCACGCGTATCCTGCTCGAACGCGGCGACGCGGACAGTGCCCTCGTCCACCTGGGCGCGACGCTGAACCGGCTGGAAACGTATCTGGGCGAACTCGACGCGAGCACCCACGGTTACCTGTGGCTGGAACAGTGCGGCGGTATCCTGGACCTCCTCCACGACGTCACGGCGGGAGACGCCGTGGCCTCGTACGGCGCGCGGTTGTACTGGTGCGATCTGTACCGTCTCATCGGATCGGGTCTCGTTCCGGCGTCCGCGGAGCGCGGTGAAGGGCTGTTGACGACGTTCCGGCAGCGGGGGGCCGTGGCGCAGAGGGACCTCGCCCGGAGCGGCCGTATCCACTGTACGTACTACGTCGCCGGCGGCCGGCTGTGCCGCCTGACGGTGACGCCGGATGGCGTGCGCCACGACGACCTGCCCACGCCCGTCGCCGAAGTCCACCGGCTCGTCACCAGCGCCTGGAACCTGATGTCCACCCCGCCCGCGAAGCGCGACGCGGCCATCCCCCGTGAACTGGTAACACCGCTGCGCGCGCTGGCGTTGCTGTTGTTGCCCCGCGAAGTCCTCGACATCAGCCCGGCCAGCCCGGCCAGCCCGCCGCAATTGCTGATATCGGCCCAGGGCTTCCTCGCCTCGCTGCCGTTCGAGACACTCAACATGTCGGCCGACGGAG
>CBDVDJ010000346.1:0-4219 GCA_965372695.1 uncultured bacterium | reverse complement strand
GGGAGAGTCGCGGTGTGGAGTTCCCTGTTGGGTCAGATATTACGCTGACACTTCTGTGACAGGTCGTGGATTTTTTCGAAAAGTGCTTTGAACGCTTTGTCAAACTTGATTGTCCTGCGTTCCATCACAGTTTCGGCCGTGTGCATCGCCCGGGTGAGGTCGTATTCCGTGAGCGTTTCGCCGTGGCCCCAGGAAAAACTCGGCACAAATTTCGGCGGCATCTCGGAGCTGTAGAGGTTGCAGTTGAATCCGACGACCGTGCCCGTATTGAAAATCGTATTGATACCCGTCTTCGTATGGTCGCCGATAACCGTGCCCAGGAACTGGCGGCCCGTCTCCCGCTCCGCGCCCGCGCACCACATGCGAATCGAACTGTAGTTGTTCTTCAGGTCGCTGTTATTCGACGCCGCGCCGATGTTGACCCATTCGCCCAGGTACGAGTGGCCGATGAAACCGTCGTGCGCCTTGTTCGTGTAGTTACCGAAGATCGTGCTGTCGACTTCGCCGCCCACCTTGCACACCTCGCCGATCGAAGTGCCCTTGAGGATCTTCGCGCCGGCGTTGACCGTGGAACCCGCGCCGACAGACACCGGGCCGATGATCGACGCGTTCGGCATGACGACCACATTGTCACCGATGGCGATCGGACCGTCGGTGGCGTCGAGTACCGCGCCCGATTTGATCACGGCGCCCTCGCCGATGAGGATGTTTTCTTCGTTGATCATCTGGACGCCCGGAAAGACCACCGACTCCTCCGCCTGTCCGCGGAACGGGAGCTTGCTGTAGTCGTCCTCGATCACGTCGCCATTGCGCTCGATCAACTGCCATATAAAGGAGAGCAGCCTCGCCTCGGACATGTCGACCCGGGCCAGCTCGTGCCGGTCGATCAGCTTCTTGAGAGCGATCGGCAGCTTTTCCTCCACCGCGTCCTGCCCCGTCGCGTGGACATCCTCATAGGTGCCCTCGTCCGCGTCCGAAGTGATGATCGACTTCGACTTGGCCGATTTGCCGCCCTTCTTCGAGCTAGTCTTCGCCGCGACAGCCTCAGGATCCGCCAGCTCTTTCAACTCCGCCGTGAGTTTGTCGATCGTCTCTTCCGAAATCCGCTTGCGGATGTAGGCGCTGAACTCGACCGCTGCCTCCTTCGGCAGGTTGGCCGCCACCACGTAGCCCCCCTTCGTGCCAATGCTGCCCAGCGGGAGCTGGTCGATGATAACGTCCATTTCCTTGCCCAGGCAGAGCAGCCGGCCATTCAGGAAGAGCGTCTCCCCCGCCGGCTCGTCGTTGACCGCCAGCTCAGGCGAGCGGACCCGGACCACCGGCGCCAGGTATTCGCGGCAGATCGCCTCGAATGCGACCCCCGCAAACTCCTCCTGCAGCCGGTGCCGCAGGAAGTTCAGTCCAGTTCTCAGGTCGAAAACAGGCTGGCTCAGCGAGAGCGGAAAGAAGTTCGAGAACTTCTTGTCCTCGAAAATGCAGACATTCTGGGGCAAGTGAATCCCTCTGTAATCAAGGCATATATAAATAAAAAAATGGTGGAGTTGACGGGGCTCGAACCCGTGACCTCTTGTCTGCCAGACAAGTGCTCTCCCAATTGAGCTACAACCCCACGCGGGAATACGATAGCATTATCCTCCGCCCAGTCAAGCGGAAACACCCCGCCAGACCAGGCCATCGGGAGGCTCACCAAGCAAGACCAGTGCCACGTCCCCATTCCCCAAACACCACGCTGGACAACCCTAACCCAATGCGTTATTAATTACTTGCCGCATTAACACGGTGCCGGAGTGGTGAAATTGGTAGACGCAGGGGACTCAAAATCCCCCGAGGTTCACGCCTCGTGTCGGTTCGATTCCGACCTCCGGCACCATTCTTTTCTATGGCTTAGACGTTTCCACCATCACCGTTTTCCACGGTCTTCAAATCTTTCGGCAGCACGACGGTGACGAAGGTGCCTTCGCCGGCCTGGCTCTCGACCTTGATCTGGCCTTTGTGTTTTTCCATCACTTTGTAGGCGGTGAAGAGGCCCCAGCCGGTGCTTACGCGCGATCCTTTCTGCTTGAAGCGGGGGTCGAAGATGCGCTGGAGCTGCTCTGGCGCCATGCCGGCCCCGGAGTCTTCGATCTCGACGTGTACGCTGCCGCCTTTTTCGAAGGACCGGATGGTGATTCTTCCCTGCCCGTCGATGGCCTCGACGGCATTCTTCAACACGGTCATGAACACCTGGTTGAGCTCGCCGGGGTGGCAGGCGACCTGGGGAATGTCGCCGTACTCTTTCAAGACCTGGATTCTTCCCTCGATCTCGTGGCTGAGCAGATCGAGCGCGCTGTCGATGCCTTCGTGAAGCTGGGTCTTCTGGAGCGCCGCTTCGTCGAGACGGGCGACGTTCTTCAAGCTGTTGACGAGACTGGTAATGCGATCGCTGCTCTGGGTGGTTGTCCGGGCACTTGTACGGATCATTGCCAGCAATTGTTGGAGCTTGTCGTTGTTTTTGACGTCGTCGATGGTCTCGCAACTCTGGATCGCTGTCTCGATGGAATCGACGCAACGGCTGGAAATGTCGGTATTGCTGTTGATGACCCCGATGGGCGTGTTTATCTCGTGCATGATGCCGGCGGTGAGTGAGCCGATCGACGCCATTTTTTCGGCGTGGACGAGCTGGGCCTGGGACTCGATCAGTTCGCTGTGCAAGAGCTCGAGTTCCTCGTAGGCGAGATCGTTGCTGCGGACGAAGTAGACCATCAATCCGAATACGATGATTGACACTCCGATGATATTGACGACGAACAGCGCGGTTTCGGGCGACGATGAGCCCGGAGACGCGTATCGCACTACATTGCCGTCGATGACGCCGGTCAGCACGGTGAGCGCGATGTAGGCGAGGTACCAGCGCAGCGTGATCCGGATTTCCTGGAACGTCAGCGCGCCGAGTATCGCCGTCATCGCCCACAGCATCACGGAGCCTGAGGGTATGAAACCGCCCAGACTCCACTGAAACACGAATGGAAGTACGAGGCTGATGAGGAGCTGGAAGGACCTGACGGCGCCGAAGCGTCTCGAGACCGCGAAGTAGCGCAGGTTGGCGATGGACAGGACGATGTACGAGAGCGGCACGGCCGCGGGCAGGAAAAGCCGATAGTAGAGGCAGATGGTGGCCCACAAAAGCCCGCCGCCCATCATCATCAGGGCTACGTAAACAAGAAATCGTTTTCGCAGCTTTTCTCTCTCGGTATCGGTTGGCAGAGGGCCGATATCCGCCAGGCGATCGAACCTGATTCTGAGTTTATTGAACAAACTTTGTTTCTCCCCCTCGTTCACAAATCTCTCCTTACTGCCAGTGTGGCGGTTTTCCTCAGAACCTCGCGTTTGAGCGGATATCTCCCCATCAAGCCCATATCAACGGCGTTCTTTTCTGTCATCCGGTGATTTTCCACAATGACCTCGAACACGAGGGTCGAGGTCTCGTCCGGGATGTCAATATCGTAGCGGTACGTCCGTTCCTCGCCGAAAGCGAGCGTGTTGTCGGAGACCTGTCTCGGCTGAGGCGACCACTCCCACACTTCACCGATTCTCACCTCGCGCTCCCAGTATATGCGAGTCGGGTCCTGTTCCTTCAACCTCAACAGGATCATTATAAACCGCTCCACGTCTCCGGTGGGAACACTGTGACCCGCGTGACGGTTGGCGACGTTGACCGTAATCGTTCCCTGTTCTCCCGCCCGGTATCCGGCGGGATCCTGCACAATTTCGATCTCGAGCCCGCTTCGGGGTGGTACCCCGGACATGTCTTCGAAGAACTTCGGAATGCCGGCGCCGTACCAGGTATGACGCCGGACGTCCCTCGCAACGCCACCGTCCGCCAGAGGGCGCGTAACCGAAGGCATGTGGCAGTGCAGGCAATCCTCTCCCGACGCCTCGAGGCCGGTACTGCGCCAGTCGTCGCCGGTGTCGAAATTACACACGAGCGTGCCACCGAACTGGCCCACGGCGTTGTGGCAGATGAGACAGAGTTCGAAGGTCAGCAGGTCGGGTGCCACCCGCACCGGGTGGGGCGCCTTGGTATTGCCGAGCGGACCTATGACGGCGCCTTCGCGGACGTGGCAGACGGCACACGTAATCCCCTCTTCGGCGAGATCTGCATCATATGAGGGGTTCTCTTCCACGATGGGCCGCCGCAAATCCCCGTCGCGCACGCCCGTAACCAGGAAGGTCTGCTGGT
>CBDVDJ010000345.1:0-4220 GCA_965372695.1 uncultured bacterium | reverse complement strand
GCGACCCGGTTTTCACGTTCTATTATCCCGAAAACCTCGAGGCGCTGGAAGCGGCCGGCGCGAAACTCGTGGCCGTGTCGTCGTTGTCCGGGAAAAAGCTCCCGCGGATCGACGCGCTCTATATCGGTGGCGGGTTTCCGGAAACGCACGCCGAACAACTCGCCGGTAACCGGCCGATGATGGATTCGGTAGCGAAGGCGTCGGCGGACGGAATGCCCGTATACGCGGAGTGCGGCGGATTGATTTATCTGGCCAGGTCGCTGAAGTATGGCGACAAAGTCTATCCCATGGCCGGTGTTTTTCCGGTCGACCTGGAGATGCATTCGAAGCCGGTCGGCCACGGATACACGTCGATACGGGTGGACACACCCAATCCGTTCTTTGAGGTGGACACGGTACTGAGGGGCCACGAATTTCATTACAGCGGTCCCGTCGAGGGCACCACGCACGCGGCGAGTTGTATGGCGGTGGAGACCGGGGTTGGGTTCGGTGAGGCCAGGGACGGACTGGTGAAAGGAAATACACTGGCGTGTTACTGCCACATACATGCCGATGGAGTGAAGCAGTGGGCTTCTTCTGTCGTTTCCAGGGCGGTGGAATACGCGGCGGCGAAAGGACGGGGAAGGTCCAATGACGGTGGAATATCGATTAAATCGGTAGCCCTATGATACTCAGCGAGAGAGCAGCATCATGCCCAAAAAAGTAGTCAAGAAGAAGAAGAGAGGACTCGGTGGGCTGAGGAGCTCGGTCGGGTCCAGCCGCGAGCAGTCGAGCGAACGTCCCTATATGGTGGAAAAGACTCCTCCGTGCACGAACGCGTGCCCCAACAGTAACCGCATCCGCGAAATGCTGATGACGATCTCCCAGGCGGAGGGCTACGAAAAATCCCGGGACCAGGTTTTCGAGGAAGCATTCCATATTTTTGCGGAGACGACACCGTTTCCATCCGTGTGCGGACGCGTATGTCCCCATCCGTGTGAAGGCGATTGCAATCGCAACGAGAAGGAAGGCGCGGTCAGTATCAACAAGGTGGAACGGTTCATCGGCGACTACGCTCTGGAAAAGGGCTTTAAACCGAAGAAACTCACTGACGAAATCCGTGCCGAGAAGATCGCGGTGGTTGGCTCCGGGCCCGGCGGCATGACAGCCGCATATCACCTGGCGCTGAGGGGTTATCCCGTCACGGTGTTCGAGGCATTCCCGAAGACGGGCGGCATGCTGCGCTACGGGATCCCGCCGTACCGCCTGCCACACGACATACTCGACGGAGAGATCAACCGCATCCTCGACATGGGTGTGGAGCTCAAGACCAACACGGCGGTTGGTTCCGACGTGTCGATGGACGACCTGCGCAAGGAATACAAGGCCATCTTCGTGGCCATCGGAGCGCACCAGGGGATCCAGCTGAGGATCGCAGGTGAAGACGCTTCCAACGTTTACACCGGGACCGACTTTCTTCACAAAGTCAACACCGGCGAGTCCGTCGAGTCCGTCGATATCGGCGACAAAGTTGTCGTCATCGGCGGCGGCGACACCGCCATCGACGCGGCGCGTGTATCGCGCCGTCTCGGCGCCGAGGTGACGATCCTCTACCGGCGGACCAAGACCGAAATGCCCGCGATCGACGAGGAGATCGACGGCGCGATCGACGAGGGAATCAACATTCATTTCCTGGCCGCGCCGGCCGAGATATACGCGGAAAACGGCAAAGCGACCGGAATGAAGTGTCAGCAGATGGAGCTCGGTGAGCCGGATGACTCGGGCCGCCGGCGGCCAGTGCCGATCGAAGGGGATACTTTCGATCTGGACTTTACCTGCCTGATTGCCGCCGTCAGCCAGGCCCCCGACTTCAAGGGATTTGAAAACTTCATCGAGGGCAAGGACTGGATCAAAGTCGACGAGAAGTTCAAGACCATGGATGACGCGGTCTACTCAGGCGGCGACAACGTCAACCTCGGTCTCGTCATCGACGCGATCGCGCACGGGCGCAAGGCTGCGCTGGCGATTCACGAGATGATTACCAGCGAAACGATGCCGGCCGACCCGGGAGAGCCGGTGCTTCGTGCCGACCGGATGCTCTTGCCTTACTACAAAGAAGCGCAAAGGGTTCCGTACAACGAAATGGCGGTGGAAGAGCGGCTCAAGGGCATGACAGCGGAGATCGTCAGCACCTACTCCGCTGATGAAGCCGTAACGGAGACAAAACGGTGCATGAGCTGCGGCATGTGTTTCGATTGCGGCACCTGCTGGAGTTTCTGCCAGGACAACGCGATCATCAAACCGTTCGTCAAGGGCGAGATTTACACGGTAAAGATGGAATTTTGCACGGGCTGCAAGAAATGTTTCGAGCAGTGCCCCTGCGGTTTTATTGATATGCGATGATGTGAGGTTGCGTCCGTGCCGGCAGGCCGGTACAGAATGGCGTGACCAGGGCCAATAACACAATACGGAGGAGTCTGATATGCCGATATTCGAGCACGGTGATGTCAAAATCGAAGTCGATGAAGATGGATTCATGGAAGAACCCGAAGAGTGGAACGAAGCGATCGCCAAAGCGCTCGCGACGACGGAAGGCGTCGACGATTTGACGGAAGAACATTGGAAGCTCGTCCATTATCTGCGCGACTACTATCTCAAGTTCGGGATCGCTCCGATGATCCGGAAGCTCTGCAAAGAAACCGGCTTCCCGTTGAAGAAAGTATACGAACTGTTTCCGTCCGGACCTGCAAAAGGCGCTTGCAAGGTCGCCGGACTGGCAAAACCGACCGGCTGCGTTTAATCGCCGCCCCTCGTCGCGTGGATTCGGTCCGGGGAAGCCGCCGGTTTCGCCTTGTGCGGTCTCGCCTTGCGCGGCTTCCGGACCGGGATCCTCGTGTGTCAACGCGGGTGATGTATGCCCGCGCCGCTACGGGTGGAGTCCGGTCTTTTTGCAGGCAAGTTATGTGAAAGTATTATCGAACAGGCCGGTTCCGCCACGGACACAGTGATCGAGCTCATCGAGGAAGTGGTGAATCATGGAGCTGACAGCTCTGTTGCAACAAAGCCGTGAGGCCGTCCTGGAGAAGTGGTTCGAAGCCATCATCGCAACCTATCCCCGGCAGACCTCCCAGTTTCTGACCAGACAGAAAGACAGGTTCCAGAATCCGATCGGATACGCGATCGATCGGTCGATCGGTCCCGCCTACGACCAACTGGCCGCGGAAATGGACGACGACGCCCTGGGCGAAGCCCTCGACAGCATCGTTCGTATCCGATCGGTCCAGGAGTTTTCCCCGTCACAAGCCGTCGCGTTCATATTCGAGCTGAAGAAAATTATTCGGGAAGTTCTTGCCGACGCGGCTGCTGACCCCGGTCAGACTGAGAGCTTTGCGGTTCTCGACGAGAGGATCGACCGGGCCGCGTTGATCGCGTTCGACAAGTATTCGGATTGCCGGCGGCAACTGTTCGAAATCCGCACGGGAGAGATTCGCAGGCAGTCGGTCGAGATCATGGAAAGGTACACGGCGAAGCCGCGCGCTTCGCGCGCTTCCCACAAAAAGGGAGAATCCGCCGATGATGTCATGTGACATACGAAGAAGAAAGGGAGGAGGTGGCAGATGAACGTCATTATTGCCCTGGTCGTAATGGCTCTTTTGTATCTGGCGGTATTCGTGGGCGCCGGCAAAGCCGGCCTGACCCAGCTGTTCGGCGTCATTATACCGTACGCTGCCATATTCCTGTTTCTGTCCGGCTTTGTGTTTCGCATCGTGAAGTGGTCCCGGACCAAGGTCCCGTTCAGGATCCCCACGACGTGCGGCCAGCAGAAAAGCCTCGACTTCATCAAGAACAGCAATCTCGAGAACCCGTATAACACCGCCGGTACCATCGGAAGAATGGCGCTCGAGGTGTTGTTCTTCAGATCGTTGTTCCGTAACAACAAAGCCGAGTTGAAAGATGGCCCCAGGCTGGTGTACGGGGCCGATAAATGGCTCTGGGGAGCCGGGCTGGCGTTTCACTGGACGTTTCTGGTCGTATTCATACGTCACTACCGCTTCTTCGCCGAACCGGTACCCGCGTTCATTGTGAAGATGCAGGCGCTCGACGGGTTTTTCCAGATCGGCGTGCCGGTGTTTTATCTGACCAGCTTTGTTCTCCTGGGCGCGGTGACGTATCTGTTCCTGCGCAGAGTATACATTCCGCAGGTCAGGTACATTTCTCTAATGACCGATTACTTTCCCCTG
>CBDVDJ010000344.1:0-4223 GCA_965372695.1 uncultured bacterium | reverse complement strand
GGCAAGACAGTGGATGATACGATATTCGTCAACATGATGACCGTCGAGTTGATCAGCACGCTGGGGCACGTCGGAACAATCAGCGTGAAGCCCTGGATAGCGGTCCAGAGATACAGAGGGACGGAAAAGGCACCACGGGAGATCGCTGAAGAGCTCAGGGCCGATGCACTGGTATTGGCCACTGTGATCCGCGATGGTGGGAATGTGCGCCTCTCGGCACGATTGATCGACCCGGTAAGCGAGAAGCAACTGTGGGCGGCGACGATCGAGCGGCGGATGAGTGGTATCCAGGGCTTGTATCGGGATGTGGCCCGATCGGTGGCGGAACAGGTCCAGGCGACTATCACGCCGAAGGTTGAAGCGTTCCTCGGAAGCGCGAGGCCGGTCGACCCGGTCGCATACGACGCGTGGTCCGCGGGCAATCACCTGCTCCAGAAGTGGGATTTCGTGCGCGCGCGTGAGCAGTTCGAAAAGGCGCTCGCTATCGATTCGACTTATGCTCCTGCGTGGTCCGGCCTGGCCGACACGTATCTCCAGCCGTGCCACGGTTGGCCTCCTCCCGACGGATATATCGATAAGGCACGTGAGTATGCAAGGAAGTCGGTCGAACTCGACCCGTCGTACGCGGAAGGGTATTTTGTGCTGGCGCACATCGCTTGGGAACACGACTGGAAAATGATCGAAGCGCAGCGCATGGTCGACCGCGGGCTCGAGCTCAATCCTTCGAGCTTTTACGGTCATCTCGTGAACACATGGTATTGCCTCGTCATGCGCAAGTACGACGAAGCGCTCGATTCGGCGACAAAGCTGACCCGCGAAATCGCGCCATTCACGTATCTGTCTCACTGGTCAATGTTCCGCGCTCTCCTCTTTTCAGGCAGGACCGACGAGGCGCTGGCAGCGATCGACCGGGCGGACGAAGTACTGGATGACTTCGAGAATATCCGGCAACGGTGGCTCAGACTTTACTATGTCGCCATCGGCGATACCGAAACCTGGATTCGTGAATTCAAAAAAACTGAGCCCAGGGAGCCGGGTGCGGACCGGAGTTACTACACCTTCAATCTGGCTGGCGGATACGCCATGACGGGGAACAAGGAAAAATCGATCGAACTGTACGACGAGTGGTTGAGCCTGGTCGACACCACCGCTGTTCCGCCCGACAGTGCGGCGGTTATCCCCGAATTTGTCGCGTACATGTTCGCCGACCGCGGCCAGATCGACGATGCGTTTCGGTGGCTGGACAAGGCGTATGAACAGCGAAGTATGAACCTCGTGTGGGTGAGAGACGTCGTTGAATATCCTCATGCGCCATTGCCGATCGTGAACGATCCGAGATACCACGAATTGCTGCGAAAAATGGGACTGGTGGAGTGACGACATATGATCGGTCAGACCATATCCCACTATAGAATCACCGCGGAAATCGGCGCCGGGGGTATGGGCGTCGTCTACGAGGCGGAGGACCTCGATCTCAAGCGGACGGTGGCGCTCAAGTTCCTCCCGCCCGACCTCACCCGCGACGCGGCGGCGCGAAAGCGCTTTATCGTGGAGGCACAGACGGCGTCGGCGATCGACCACAACAACGTGTGCACGATCCACGAGGTTGGCGAGACGGACGACGGGCGCGTATTCATCGCCATGGCGCGCTACACGGGTGAGACGCTCCGCGACCGGATCGCTCGCGGCCCTGTGTCCGTCGACGAAGCGCTCGACTTTGCCGGTCAGATATCGGCGGGGCTCGACAAAGCTCACTCGCAGAACATCGTCCACCGCGATGTCAAACCGGGGAACATCTTCGTCACCGACGATGGTGTGGTGAAGATCCTTGACTTCGGCCTGGCGCGGATCGCGGGCGAGTCGCGGATGACGAAGACGGGGACGACGCTGGGGACGGTCGCCTACATGAGCCCCGAGCAGGCCGAAGGGAAGGACGTGGACGCCCGCTCCGACGTGTGGTCGGCGGGGGCGGTCCTCTACGAGATGCTCACCGGCCGCGCGCCGTTCCGCGGCGACGCCGAGCCGGCGATCGTCAACTCGATCCTGACCACCGAGCCCGAGCCGGTCACCACCATCCGCCGCGAGGTGCCGGTGGGCGTCGAAGACGTCGTCGACAAGGCGCTGACCAAAGATGCCGGCAAGCGGTATCAGACGGCAACTGAACTGGGTGAGGCACTGGTCGAGCAGCGCGACCTGCTGAAGGCCGGTGTGAAGACGGGCGGTTCAGTCGCGTGGAAGCGGTTCCGCCGTAACCGCCGCGCGGTCGCCGGCGTGTCCGTGATGGCCGTGGTCGCACTGGCGGTGATCGCATGGGTGTTCTTCGTCATGCCGCGCCAGACGATCGACCGCATCGCGATATTGCCGGTGAAAATCATCGGCGGCCAAACGATGAAGGATACGGTTTTCGTCGACGGAATGACCGTCGAGTTAATCAGCGCGCTGGGTCACGTCGGCTCTATCAGCGTGACCAGTTGGATGGCGGTCCAGAGATACAGAGGGACGGAAAAGACACCGCGGGAGATCGCTGAAGAACTCGGGGCCGATGCGCTGGTATTGGCTGCCGCGATCCGCGACGGTAACCAGGTGCGCGTTTCGGCCCGGTTGATCGATCCCGCGAGCGGCGAGCAGATGTGGGCGGCGACGTTCGAACGGCGGATGAGTGGTATCCGGGGCTTGTATCGGGATGTGGCCCGCTCGGTGGCGGAACAGGTCCACGCGACTATAACGCCCGATGTCGCGGTATTTCTGGGGAGCGCCCGGGATGTCGATCCCGCCGCCTACGACGCCTGGTCCGCGGGCAATCACCTGATTCAGGAATGGGAGCTCGAACGGGCAAAGGATCAGTTCGAGAAGGCGCTCGCCATCGACTCGACTTACGCGCCCGCCTTGTCGGGCCTGGCCGACGCCTACTGTAAATTGTCCCACTACTGGCCAATGCCCGAGGGTTACTGGGAAAAATCACGAGAACTCGCCAGAAGGGCCGTCGAACTCGAGCCCGACTATGCCGAAGGTTACTTTGTGCTGGCGCACCAGGCGTATCATCACGACCTGGACGTGGCCACCGCGCAAGGACTGATCGACCGCGGGTTCGAGCTCAACCCGTCGAGCTTTGACGGATACCTGGTGAACACATGGTACTGCTTTGCGATGGGCAGGCACGAAGAGGCGATCGAGTCGGCGACGAGGCTGACCGATGAAATCGCGCCGTTCAATTATATGTCTCACTGGTCGTTATTCAACGCGCTGCGGCACGCCGCCGGTCGGGGCCTCGTGGAGCCCGAAGTGGTCCTGGCTGAGATCGACCGGGCGGATGAACTGCTGGATGGGTTCGAGGAACGCCGACCGCAATGGATGAGGCTGTACTACGCCGCCATCGGCGATACCGAAAACTGGATACGTGAAATCGAAAAAACAGAGCCCGAAGATCCGAAGGAGGATCGAAGCGATTACGTCCTTTCCCTCGCGTCGGCGTACCACGCTGCGGGAGATCTGGAAAAGTCGAACGCATACTACGACGAGTGGCTGAGCCTGGTGGACACCTCGATCGTGTCACCCGACAGCGGCGCGGTGCTGCCCACTTCAGTCGCCTGGATGTTTGTCGATCGTGGCCGGATGGACGATGCATACCGCTGGTTCAACAAGGCCTACGAACAGCATTGTTATATGCTCATCTATTTGAAAGTGGGGGCCGAAAACCCCAGGGATCCGATACCGGACCTCGACGATCCGAGATACCACGAACTACTGCGGAAAATGGGATTCGAGGAGTAAAGGGCCATGATCGGACAGACGATATCCCACTACAGAATCACCGCCGAGATCGGCGCTGGCGGTATGGGCGTCGTCTACGAGGCCGAAGACCTTGACCTCAAGCGGACGGTCGCACTTAAGTTCCTCCCGCCCGACCTCACCCGCGACGCGGCGGCGCGAAAGCGCTTTATCGTGGAGGCCCAGACGGCGTCGGCGCTCGACCACAATAATGTGTGCACGATCCACGAGGTCGGCGAGACGGACGACGGGCGCGTGTTCATCGCCATGGCGCGCTATACCGGTGAGACGCTCCGCGACCGGATCGCTCGCGGCCCGATGCCCGTCGACGAGGCGCTCGACTTTGCCGTGCAGATATCGGCGGGGCTCGACAAAGCTCACTCGCAGAACATCGTCCACCGCGACATCAAGCCGGGGAACATCTTCGTCACCGAAGACGGTGTCGTAAAGATCCT
>CBDVDJ010000343.1:0-4234 GCA_965372695.1 uncultured bacterium | reverse complement strand
ACCGGGGATAACGGTTTTGCAGACCGTCGCCTTAGCCACTTGGCTATGCCGCCTCTAAATGATCCACGCGGGGGGATCGATTATGTGGAGAATAAAAATGGAGCGGGAAACGGGATTCGAACCCGCGACCTCTACCTTGGCAAGGTAGAGCTCTACCACTGAGCTATTCCCGCTCCGAAATTCTTTTGCCGGCCGAAGCCGTCTGTATGGCCCAAAGTACAACTCCGGGGGGCGGAATGTCAACTCTAAACGATTCGGGAGGGCCGACTTAGTCCCCCGTCTTATCCGTTTCCGGGGAGCCGCGCAGCACGTCGGTCACGATCCAGGCGTCGGTATAGCCGGCCCCGCGCACTCTGGTGCGGACTTTTTCGGCCCCCTCGCGCGTCGCCGAATCCCCCACCCTCACCTTGTACATGCCGTCCTCGAAGGACACGTAGGCGGGCAGTCCGAGCCGCCGTTCGACCTTCTCTCTGGTGTCGGTGGCGGACTGTTCGCTGGACGTCGCCAGGATCTGGACGCGGAATACGGGGATGGCGAATCCGCCGTCCTTTCCCGACACGGTCGCGGGTCCCCCGTCGGCCGCCCGGGTGGTATCCTTTGGCGCCTCGACATCCTCTCCGACGATCTCGTCGTCGTCCATCGCGATTTCTTCGACATCCGATTCGGGAGGAGCCGCTTTTTCCTCGGGCGGAGGGATCTCGCCCTCCGTCTCGAAGTCGTAGGGCTGGTCCGCCGTCGCTTTTTCGGGCGCTTTCGCCGCCTGTTTTGGCGAGCACCCCACGGCCACGATGGCGGCCAGCAGAATCAATATCATCAAGGATGTTTTCAATCTTTTACCTCGTCGAATTTCAAGCCTCGGGCCGGAAGATATCAAACCTTTCCCCCGGTTGAACACCAAAATCGTCCGGCGGTGCCCTCACCCTGCCACCGGGTCTCGCCCCAGAACCCGCAGGTAATACGCCTCGACCTGCTCGGCCACGCGGTCCCAGTTGAACGTCTCCCGGGCCCGTTCCAGCCCCCTGGCGGATAGCTCGGCCTGGAGATCACGGTCCTCCAGCACCACTTGCAGTTGCGACCGTAACTCATTGATATCATGCGGTGTAAAATACACCGCCGCGTCGCCACCCACTTCCCGGTTCTCCGGGATTCCGCTGAGAACCATGGGCCGGCCGTGGGCCATGGCCTCACATACGGTAATCGGCAACCCCTCCACGGTGGAGGCGAGGACGTAGGCAGCGCAGTTGGTGTAGAGGTCCTCGAGCGCGCGGCCGAAGACCTCGCCGGTGAATACCACCCGCTCGTCGGCCATCTCGCGGAGCTCATCGGTGTAGGCCGTTCTCGGGGATTCGGCCCCGACTATGACGAGGCGGACATCGCCGGGCACACCCCTGAACGCCTCGATCAGGCGGTGGAGGCCACGGTCGCGGATAATCCGCCCCACGGCGAGGATGTAGTCGCCCCCGTTCAATCCCCAGCGCCCGATCTCGCCGGTCCGCGGCGGGCCCGCGGGGAGTGTGGCGCCGTTGGGGATGTACTCGGCCTCCAGGCCGTATGTGTCCCTCACGTATTCCTTCAGTATTCGGGAGACGGTGATGATGCCGTGGCTGGCGCGCGCGCCGCGCGCTTCCCCTCCCTTCAAGAACCGGCTCGCCGTCCTGCCCCACTTGACCTGGCGCCAGTCGAGCGCGTGAAAAGTCGTGACGACTTTTGTGCCGAGCAGCCGGGTCAACGGCGCGAACGCGGCCGGACCGATCCCGTGAAAGTGAACGATATCGAACTTGTGCAGGGCGCCGGACTCGAGCGCGCACCAGAAGGTGTGCGTGGCGGCGTCGAGGTGTTTGGTGTTGATACACGGCCGGTACACGAGACGGACACCGCGGTACCAGTGCTCGCCGCCGATGGTGCGGTAGTCTTCGGGCGGTTCCATGCCGAGCCGGTCGGGGCGAAACCGCGACCGGCAGTATGTCGATATATCGTGGCCGCGCGCGGCGAGCCGGGTGGCGATGTTGTCCACGTGCGTCTCCACACCACCGAAACGCGCGGGGATCCCCTTCTGTCCGATCATGGCGATGCGCAACGTCGATCTCATCCCCGCCGCACCTCGTCGTAGATATCCAGCAGCGCCTCCATGTGCCGGTTGGTATCGAAGTAATCGACGGCGGCCAGACGGCCGGCCTGTCCCCGCGCCGCTGCCCCGGCGGGGTCTTCCCACAGGCCTCTTATCTTATCGGCCATTTCGGCGCCGTCGCCGTGTGGGAAGACGACCCCGGACACGATCCCGGCCATCTCCGGCAGCCCGCCCATGTC
The DNA here is from genome assembly GCA_965372695.1 of uncultured bacterium. GTDB lineage: Bacteria > Krumholzibacteriota > Krumholzibacteriia > WVZY01 > JAKEHA01 > CBDUWU01. Next base: position 1,927 of record CBDVDJ010000343.1, on the reverse strand, counting down.
GGACACAACCACCGGCACACCGGCCGCGGCCGATTCGATCACGGTAAAGGGGGCATTCTCGGGCCAGATCGCCGGCAGGACGGTCATACGGGCACGCGCCACGATGCGCTCGAGGAGCGGCTTGTTGGCGTAGCCGGTGAATTCGATATTCTTCAGTCCCCGCTCGGCGACTGTGACTTCCAGCGCCGGCCCTTGCGGCCCGTCGCCACACAGCACGAATGGTACGTCCGGCAGTTTCGACGCGGCGTCGAGGAGGCTGTCGAGACCCTTTTCGACGCTCAACCGCCCGAAATAGAGCACAAAGGTCCCGGGCAGACCGTCAAGGAGGGCCTGCTCGGCTCCACTCACCTCCGATCCGGCTTCCGACGGCGGGCAGAAACTCGGCAGATAGACGACGCGGGCGGGGTCGATTCCGATGTCGCCGGCCGCGGTCGCGGTATGGTCGCGCATGAACCGGCTCGGCGCGATGAACCGCCGCACGCGCCCGTAGACGCCGGTGCGCTTCTGCCAGTACGCCTCGGCGCTCAACAGCGCGCTGCGGGCGAACGAGCCCCCGCTGCACCGGACCCGGGCGGCGTTGTAGTAACGGCCGCCCTGGCACCGGTAGCAGTATTCGCCGCGAGCGAAGTGACCGTAATTGGGACAATTGAGTTTGTAGTCGTGGAGCGTCATGACCACCGGAACGCCGGCTTCGTCGAGCGCTTCGATGATCGACGGAGTGAGCTGGTGGTACGTGTTATGGAGGTGGGCGACGTCCGGACGGTGGTCGCGGACCAGTTCGGTGACGCGCCGGGCCGCCTCCCGCGAGCGGATGAATGAGGCGGCCCGCGACAACGTGCGCAGGGCGCCGGCGGGTGAATCGTAGTCCCTGCGGCCGACGAAATATCTGGAATATGGGGACGGCCGGTTGTCGGGGTGTTCCATGGCGAAGTGGACCACCGCGTGGCCGCGACTCTCCAGCTCGTCGGACACCGAGAAGAAGTATCGCTCGGCGCCACCCTTGAGCCAGAAAAACTTGTTTATCTGCAGTACTACCATTGAGCGGTTTACTCCGCCAGCGACTGAAAGAGCGCAGCGTATCCGGCCACCATGGGCTCGACCGAGTACCTCGACTCGACGACGTCGCGCGCCGCCGCCGCCATCGCGCGCGACCGGTCCGGGTCGTCGATGATGCCGGCGATCGCACCGGCCAGCGATGTCGGGTCGCCGGGTTCGATCAGTACGCCGTTGTGGCCGTCTTCGATGATTTCGGGCAGCGACCCGACGCGCGTGGCCACCACCGGCACCCCCGCCGCCATCGCCTCGAGCACCGAGAGCGGCAGCGTTTCCACCGCCGGGTGGGACGGCAGGGTGACCACGTCGGCAAGATGCAGCAATCGGGCCACATCGCCCCTCACGCCGAGGAAGCGCACCGACTCGTCCAGCCCCAACCGGGTAGACATCGCCTCGAGCTCGCCGCGACGCGGTCCGTCCCCCACGACGAGGAACTTTACACCGGCACGGGAAACGCTGAGGAAGCTCGCCGCCTCCAGAAACACCTCGTGCGCTTTTTCGGGACGCAGCGCGGCCACCATCATCACAACCTTGTCATCCGGCTCGACCCGCAGCTCGTCGCGCAGGGCGTCGATGCTCGCTTCCCCTCCACTGTCGGCAAATTCGCCGACCGGGATGCCGTTTTCGATGATGGCGATCATGCCGGGGCTCACCCCTTCGGTCTCCACGAGGTAGCGGGCGTGGGTCGGGCCGAGCGCTACGACACGATCGGTGAATTCCAGGAGCCAGCGGTCGCTCGGGCGGAAGTTGCGCCGGCCGCCGAAGAGCCCGGTGGCGTGCGACGCGACCACGACGCCGGGAACACCGGCCATCAGCGCGGCGACGCGGCCCCAGAGCATTGCGTTGTGGTGATCGAGGAGGAAGACCACGTCGG
>CBDVDJ010000342.1:0-4250 GCA_965372695.1 uncultured bacterium | reverse complement strand
GTCCGCCTCCGAGTCAAACACGACGCCACTCCCGATCCCCATTTCGCCCTGCCCCGAACGGTCGACGACGGCGGTCCGGATAGCCACGTTGAAACACGCGCTGTTGTCCGGGGCGATGTAACCGATCGCGCCTGTGTACACACCGCGCGGTTCCTTCTCGAGGCCGGCGATCAGTTCCATCGTGCGAACCCTGGGCGCACCCGTCACCGACGCGCACGGAAATAACGTCCGGAACACCTCGAACCACGAGGTTCCCGCCGGAACGTCGGCCTCGACCGTCGACGTCATCTGGTGGAGGGTCTCGAACCTGTCTACCTCGAACAGCGCGGGAACGGTTACCCCGCCGGACCGGGCGATCCGGCCGAGGTCGTTGCGGATCATGTCGACGATCATGACATTCTCCGCGCGATTCTTCGTGTCGGCACACAGCCAGGCCGCCAGCTCGTCGTCTTCGCCGGCATCGGCGCCGCGGCCGACGGTGCCCTTCATCGGCTTGACGCGAATTCTGTCTCCCTCGCGTTCGAAGAACAACTCGGGGGAGAGCGAAATAATGGTCCGTTCTCCGTCGTCGATGCAGGCGGCGTAGGACACACGCTGTCGCTCGCGCAGCGCTTCGAACAGCGCCAACGGTGATCCACCGAGAGTAAACCTCTGTTTGAACGTGTAGTTGACCTGGTAAGTGTCGCCGGCGACGATGTGCGACTTGATGCGGTCGATTGCCGCCGCGTACTCATCCCGGCCGTTGTTGACGCAAAGAGCCGAGATGTCGAAATCGCCCGGGGGGCTCGCCGGTCTCTCTCCCGGCGCGTCGAATGCACCGACCCACGCGAGCGGTCCTCGGGGAACGCGGCTGCCGGCCAGCGGCGCGAGCCGGGGCTCGAAGAGGTACCCCATTTCGTAGGAGAAATACCCCGCCACCCAACGCCCCCGCGACACTTCCGCCTCGATCGAGTCAAAAAACTCGCGCGGATCGCCTCCCGGATCGAGACGCAGCACGGCCGACGGGGTCGAGAAAAACAGCGTCCGGCCGTCGTCCCGATCCCGCCGGTCGGTTTCGAACAGTATATACGGAGCGGGAGTGTCCATCGCGACGGATTATAGCCCCCCGGCGGCACCGCGGCGAGCCGGAAGTTCGAATGCGCTTCGTTCGAGGAATGTCTAGAGGTTGTGGCGGACGATCTCACCCTCGACGAGGAAGATCACGTCCTCGGCGATATTGGTGGCCAGGTCGGCGATCCTCTCCAGGTGCCGGGACACGGAGAGCGTATTGATCGCCCGTTCCACCGACGCGGGGTCTTTCTTCATGAGCCGTTGCATTTCCGAGTACATGTCGCGATGGATGTCGTCGACCTCATCGTCGACTTCGCAGACCTTTCGCGCGATCTTCGCGTCCATGTCGACGAGCGAGTTGAGGGAATCCCGGACCATGGACTCGGCGAGCGACACCAGGCGGCTGATGCCGTCGGGCAGCGGCGCCGGGTCGAGTTCGGCGAGGCGCACCGCTCGCTCGGCGATATTGGCGGCCAGGTCGCCCATCCGTTCGAGGTCGTTGTTCACCTTCAGGGCGGTGACGATAAAGCGAAGATCGGTCGCAACCGGCTGGTACAGCGCCAGCATCTTGAGACATTCTTCCTCTAGGAGATTTTCCCTGTCGTTGATCGCGCCGTCACCGCGAATGACCTCTTCGGCGACGTCCGTCTTCCGCTGCGATAGCGCGTGAAACGCCTTGTTGGTGGCGTCCTCCACCATCGCGCCCATCGTGAGCAGTTCTTTCGACAAGTGGTCGAGATCCCGTTCGAGGTGTCGCCCCATGATTGGCTCCCTGTTTTCAGTTTTCTGTTATTTACCCGGTCTAATTCGATTTATGCGCCGATAATCACGAAGCGACAGTCCTGCCTCACACCTCGTCCGCCAGGGGAAACTGGACACGGAAGACGCTTCCCTTGCCCAGCGCGCTCCGCAGCGAAACGTTGCCGCCGTGCGAGAGCGCCACGTTTTTGACGATGGACAGCCCCAGTCCCGTACCACCCAGCTCGCGCGACCGCGCTTTGTCGACGCGGTAAAACCTCTCGAAAACCCGCCCCTGGTCCGTCGGCGCGATACCAATCCCGTCGTCCTCCACGTCCAGAGTCGCCCACCCGTCCACGCCGGTGAGCGTGACTTTCACCCGGTTGCCGGACGGTGTGTATTTGACTGCGTTGCCCACGAGGTTGTCCACCAGTTCTCGCACCGCTTCGGGGTCCCCCGCGATCTCTACAGGTTTTTCCGGCATCGTAATTTCCAACGTAATCTGTTTCGAATCGGCGGCGGACCTGAGCGCGCGAATCGATTCACTCAGCGGTTCGCGCATGTCGAAAGGCTGAAAATCCCTGGTGGCGTCGTCGGACTCCAGCCGCGAGATCGTCAGAAGATCGCTGACCAGGGTGGTGAGCCGGTTCGACTGCGTGCATACCTTCTCGAGAAACCGGTCGTGCGTCTCCGGATCCATCTCCTTGTCGTCGATCATGGTTTCGACGAGCCCTCGAATCGCGGCCAGCGGCGTTTTGATTTCGTGTGAGATGTTGGCGATGAAATCCCTTCGTATCGTTTCCAGCCGCCGAAGTTCACTGACGTCGTGCAAAACAACGAGCGCTCCGGCCATGGTCTCGTTTGCGTCCCACAGCGGCGTTGCGATGAGCTGTACCACCTGTTCCTGCTGGGGCATCGCGATCCTCGCCTCACCAATGGTCACATGCCTGTCGCGCATCGCACCGTTGAGCGCTTCGCTCACCTCCCGCACCCGCGTGGCCTCCCAGATTCTCCTGCCGATACTCTCCTCGCCGGGCATACTCAATATACGCTCGGCCGCATTGTTGATGTGAACGATACGGTCCCCGGTGTCGATCGCGATGACACCTTCGACCATCCCGGACAGAATGGCGGCCATTTTGTTCCGGTCGTTCATTATGGTCTGGAACTGATCCCGGAGCTGGATCGTCATGGTGTTGAGCGCGTCGGCAAGCGACCCAATTTCGTCGATCCGCTGCGTGCGGACAACCTGATCGTAGTCGCCGCCGGCAATCGCCCGGGCGACGGCCGTCATCCGCTCGATCGGACGGGTCACCCGGCGGGCGACGAAGAACCCGATCAACAACGCCAGCAGCGTGGCCCCGACGGCCACCAGAATAACGACGGTCCGCGCCTGTTCGAGCTGGAGAGAAACGGCGGTCAGCGGAATCGCCGTCCGCACGATTCCCACCGTTGTTCCGCGGCCCTCGATGGGCAGGGCGAGATACATCATGTCCTCTTCGAGTGTGCGACTGTATCGAGTCGCCACGCCGCGGCCCTTGGCCAGCGCGGCCATCACTTCGGGGCGCCGGCCGTGATTGTCCATAATCTCCGGATTTTTCTGCGAGTCGGCGACGACAACCCCGTCGGCGCCGATCACGGTATAGCGAGTGGTGGTTCGGGCCCCCAGCGCCAGGATCCGCTTCTGGAACGTCGTATCAACGGGCCCCTCCATGAAGAGGACAGACAGTTCGCGGAGGAGTACTGCCTGCGAATCGAGCGACCGTTCGACCTCGCCGAGCGTATTCCGCTCGATCCGCTGGCTGACGGTCACGCCGATGATAGCCGTCGTCAACACGATGATGACGACGTAGCCGGCATAGAGTTTCCAGAGATATCGGGTTCGAAACATTAATAACTCACGTTTGTTCGTCGTTAAACCGGTATCCAACGCCGCGAACCGTTTCCACGAAATCGCGGTAAGAACCGATCTTTTTGCGGACCGACCGTATATGTACGTCGATATTGCGGTCGATGACAATTGCGTCGTCTCCGATGACGCGGCTCAGCAGGTGGTCACGAGTGAACACCCGGCCTGGATGCGACGCGAGAAAATGGAGCAGCCGGAGCTCGGTCGCCGTAAACCGGACAGGCTTGTCATCGACCCGGACCTCGAATCGTTTGAGGTCGACGACCAGGCCGCCGGTCTCGATCCTGTCCTGCTTGCCGCCATCATCCTTCAGCTTGCCGCGCCGCAATACCGCCTTGACCCTGGCGACCAGTTCCTTGGGGCTGAACGGCTTGGTGACGTAATCGTCGGCGCCGACACCCAGGCCGAGTACAATGTCGCTTTCCGCGCCTTTGGCGGTCACCATGATGACCGGGACCTCCCGCGTCACGGGGTCGGTTTTGAGTTTGCGGCACAACTCGATGCCGTCGATCGTCGGGAGCATGAGGTCGAGGATGACCAGGTCGGGGGCGTG